>JACQAX010000114.1 GCA_016194795.1 Deltaproteobacteria bacterium
CGCTGCGTGACATCGCCGCTCTCTGCCGCGAGCACGGCGCGACCCTCGCGCTCGACGACGCGCACGGCACGGGCGTGCTCGGCCCCAACGGCGGCGGCACCGCCGAGCACTTCGGCGTCTGCGACGACGTCGAGATCTCGATGGGCACGTTCAGCAAGACGTTCGGCGTGACCGGCGGTTTCATCGCGGGCCGTCGCGAGCTGATCGACTATCTTCGCTATTTCTCGCGCTCGTACATGTTCTCGGCGCACCTTCCGCAGCCGGTCGTCGCGGCCGTCTCGGCCGGCATCGACGTCTTGCGAAGCGAGCCCGGCCTGCGCCAGGCGCTCCACCGCAACACGCAGGAGCTGGTGCGCGGGATGAACGACGCGGGCTTCGACGTCCGCACCGAGTCGGCCATCGTGCCCGTCGTGCTGCCGGAGTCGATCGAGATCCGCAAGCTCGGGCGCCGTCTCCACGAGGAAGGCCTGTTCTGCAACCTGATCGAGACGCCGGCCGTCGCTCCCGATGCCCAGCGCATCCGCTTGAGCCTCATGGCGACGCACTCGCAGGACGACGTTCGGGACGCGCTCGGCGTGCTGACCCAGGTCGGCCGCGAATTCGACCTGATCTGAGTCAGCGGCCCATCCGCGCGACCGAGAGCGTGCGCCCCGTGCGCGGATCGAGCAGCGTCGTCTCGTCGCGATACACGCGCGGCCCGCTCAGGAGGATCTTCAACGCCTTCGCGTGCGACATGCAGCGATACCGCCCCTTGTACTCGCGGCTCAGGAGCTCGCGCGCCCGCGCGAGCTGGGCGTGGTTCATCTCAGGGAAGATGTGGTGCTCGACGTGGTGGCTGAAGCGGAAGTGGATGAGGTCGAGAAACCGCAGCGTCGTCACGCCGAGCGTGTTCTCGAGCGGGTCGTTCTCGTCGGTGAGCGGGCAGAAGAGGTGCTGCACGAGGATGTAGCTGCTCACGACGAGGTTGGCTACGAGCATCGGGACGAGAAAAACGAAAACGAACGCGCGCCCGCCGAGGGCGATCGCCACCGCCGCCCAGAACGCGTACATGAGCAGCGTTTCGGCGACGGCGAGCGGCCGGTTGCACGTCTTGTAGAGGCGCCGGTCGCCTTTCCACAAAAAATACCAGGTGACCGTGAGCGCCTGGTTGTTGAAGTTGAGCGGCAGGTAAAGCCACGAGAGCGGGTGCCCCGAGCCGGGCGCGCGCTTGAGCACGAACGACGACATCGGCAGCTTCTGGAAATCCCGCCACAGGCCGAAAGAGTCGGGGTCGACGCCGGCTTCGTTGGTGTGGAAGTGGTGCACGCGGTTGTGCCACGTCAGCCACGCCTCGGGCGAGAGGCCGAAGACGAGAAAGCCGAACCACGAGATCACGCGCGTCGCCGGCGAGAGCTTCAGGATCGAGCCGTGCAAAAGCTCGTGGGTGAGCAGGCCGAGCGACGAGTAGAGCAGCCCGAGCGCGAGCGCCTCGGCGGTTGCGAGCAGCGCGTGCGGGCCGGCATGGCGCGCGGCCAGCGCCGAAAGCGCCACGATCGCCGGCAGGAGAAACGCGAACCAGAGCGCCTGCAGGGGAAAGCGCCGCTGCGGCTTGAGCTCGGGAAATTTTCTCAGGACCTCCTGGCGGAGCGACGCGTAGCTCATGGGTTACCAGTTCAGCCTGACGTGCTCGTCGAGCCAGCCGGCGGCGACGAGGATCGCGGGCGTGACGAGAAACGGCATGAGCGCGAACAGGACGCGCTCGAGCCTCGTCGGAAGCCTGGGCGCGAAGAGCGCGAGCGCTTTCGGGTACGCCGCCACCATCACCGTGAGCGAGATCGCGAGCGAGACGGCCGGCCAGAAGAAGGTCCACGCGTGGTGGGTGAACACG
The DNA here is from genome assembly GCA_016194795.1 of Deltaproteobacteria bacterium. Lineage (GTDB taxonomy): Bacteria > Bdellovibrionota > UBA1018 > UBA1018 > UBA923 > JACQAX01. Next base: position 1,868 of record JACQAX010000114.1, read on the forward strand.
CCGGCGTCGCGCGCGATCTGCTCGTTGAGCCGCGCGACGGTGATCGGAAAGCGGAGATCGCCGCTGCCGGCGATGCCCCAGGTCGCCTCGTCGTCGAGAAACAGGCGGCCCGTGAAAATCGTCACGAGAGTCTTGGAGATCGGAAACAGCCGGATGCCGGCGTTGGCGATCGCGGCGGCCGCCAGCGCGAGCGCGCCGAGCGTCGGGCGCCGCGCGCGATGGAGCAAAACCACCGCGACGATCCCGAGGAGCCAGTTTACGCCCGGCCCTAGGATCCCGTGAAGGGTGAGAGTGCCCTCGACGGGCATCGGGTCGCGGTAGTCGGCGTCGCTGGGGCGGCGCTGGGGGGCACCGGCGCTCGCGAAACCCGTGCTGATCCGCATGCCCTCGATCCGGGCGCCGACGCCGTGGCCGCACTGGTGCAGAAACGCCGATCCCAGCGTAATCACAAAGTAAATCAGTGCCCAGGTTGCAAGCCACCGCATCGCCCACGAGTGTAAAGGGGTGGGGCTAAATTGTCGATATATAAGGATATGGTCCTCGCCCGCGTCGCGCGGTTCTCAACCGTCGTCATTGTCGTGCAGCTCGCGCTTTCGGCGCTGTGCTTTGGCGCCGAGAAACAGCTCCACCACTACCTGCTCTCCAAGCCGCTGAACTACGACGTCGAGATCGGCAAGTACGCGCACATCGTCCACCCGATCCTCGTCGCCGGCATGGGAATCGGTTACACGGCCGCGCTGTACTCGCGTACGCAGGAGCCGCTCGCGATCCTGTCGTTCATCAGCTACGAGGTGGCGAAGTTTCCGGCGATGCTCCTCCGAAATTCAATCATCGAGCTTTCCGCGCGCCAGGCCATCGCGCGTTGGAAAAAGCTGCGAAGCATATCCAAGATTCCCGGCATCTCGCGCTTCAGCATGCTGACGGCGAGCTACATCGAGCGCGAGGGCACGTACTTCCAGCGCCAGCGCAACAGCGGCTACGTCTTCGTCGAGTCGGAAGAGCCGCTCAAGGCGGATGGCGACTGGATCGAGGAGTTCGGCGCGCCCATCGAGGTGACCAATCTCGAGGAGACGAAGCTCAGCCTGCGCCTGAAGCTCGGCGAGTTCGAGCACGAGGTGGCCTGGGAGACGACGCTCAAAGACATCCTCGAGAAGAAGGCGATGCCCGAAGAGGTCGGCAAGGCCTGGGCGGATTACGTCGACAAGCTCGGCGAAGGCCGTTCGCGGCGCGAGCGCTTTTCGAAAAAGTACGAAGAAGGCCTCGAGGTCGTGACGAAGATCACGCTCCCCAACGGCACCAGCAAGGAAATCGGCACGCTCCTCCAGGGGAAAAGCGTGCGAAAGCTCCTCGGCATGACGCTCACGCGCCGTGCGTGGAGCTTCCTCAAGGCGGGTTTTCGCCGCACGCCACTCGGCGCCGACCCGCAGCCGCTCCCTATTTGCGAGCGCGTCTTGCAAGGGGATTGAAAGCCGGTACAATCGACTCATGGGAAGTCGCCGGGCGCGAGGTGATCTCGAGCTCAAAGCACTGAGACAGCTTCTCCAGCAGCAAACCGATCCGGTTGCGCGAGCCGAGATCGAAAGATTCATCACCGTTCGCTCCACCAACCTCGCCGCCTCGCCCGGAGCCGAACGCCTCATCGATCGATTCGTCGGCGTGCTCGGCGCGCGCGAGGTCTTGTCGCGCAAGGACGTCGGGGCCAGGCCGGTCGTCTACTGCGTGACGAACGGCTCCAACATCCTGCAGATCGGCCAGGGCACCGCGAAGCGATTCAAAGGATTGTTCGGCGGCTTGCCGTGCCCGAAACACACGAAGGCGTTCGTCGTCGCCGCGTCGTCGGTGCTGCACGGCCCGCGTCTCCGGTTTTTCGCGCTCGAGCTGGACGACGCGCCCGAGCGCCGTCGCCTCGAAGGCGAGCTGCAGTTTCATTTCGGCGAGACGTTCATCGAAGGCTTTGGCCGCCAGACGACGCTCAATGAGGTTTCGACTTATCTCTGGGATGAGCTCCAGCGCGTGCGCTGCGACGCCCTCTCCCACGATCTTCGCGTCGCCATGGAGCTCGTCGTTCAGGACGGCGACGTGCTCCACACGCTCTTCCGCATCCCGCGCTTTCGCGAGCCCCTGCAGCGCCTCTTTGACGGCTATTATTCGGCCGTCCCACCCCGGTTCAAATAGCCAGGATTATTGTGTTTTCCATGAAAACTGGGACGATTTCGTCGGATATGGTATGACGCACCTCATTAAAGGTGGCCATTCCGATGAAATCATCCCTCGTTCTCGCGACTCTCGTTTCTCTTTCAACCGTCTCCGCTTTTGCCGGCGATTATTATCAGATCGGCTCGACGTGGGGAAAACACGTTCTCAAGAAAGAAGACCTCGCGACCGCGAGTGACTCGGTGAAGAAGGCCGCCTTTGGGTTGGGCGAAGCCGCCCGCCACGGCGGATCGCTCTTCTATCTCGGCAAGTACCAGGGCTGGCACATCGCCGCCACCAACCACCACGTTTATCCGGGCGGCTGCCGCGAAGACTCGATCGATTTCCCGTTTCTCGACGGCGCCTCGGTCGACTGCGTCTCGCTCATCGGCACCTGGCCCGAGATCGACCTCACGATCGTCGTGCTCGACGTTCCGAAGAAGTACGACGAGCTCTTCACGAGCCACGCGCTCAAGTTCGACTTCGACAGCGACCTCGTCCCGGGCCAGAAGCTCGTGAACTTGGGCTTCGGCCAGCACAAGAACCCGACCTACTCGCCCGTCGTCGACGAGAGCGACAACTGCATGGTCATCTCGCCTCGCAACGCCAGCCGCCAGATGGGCGACGTCGTTCCGAATCCCGACCCGGCGTTCAACGTCTGGTCGTTTGCCCACGGCTGCGAAAACTCGCAGGGCGACTCGGGCTCGGCCATCCTCGATCGCTCCAGCGGCAAGATCGTCGGCGTGGTCTGGACGACGAAGGAGCCCAAGATCGAGCGCGTGCAGGACAACACCTACGTCGCGCTTCTCACCAAGCAGCCGGGCAATGCCGACGTCTGGGCCGAGCTGAGCTACGGCGTTCCGGCGTTCAAGATCAAGGAAGTCCTCACGAAGGCGTCGAAAGACAGCAACCTTCGTCAGTTCGCCCGTGACGTGCTCGCCGACATCGTCAGTGGAAAATAAATCCGATTAGCGTTCCCGTAAGTAAGCCAATACTTCCAAGGTAACTCGAACCATAAGCGGTCCTATTCTTTCGAGCCATGCGAAAGTCCGGTCTATTTTTTTAGTCCGTGATGCGTTCGAGCCTTTTTTCTTATTTTTCTTCTTCTGATGTCGGTGCTCAGGTGGCTGATGTTCTATTTCCATGTTCTATCCCCTAAATGGCGGGGCATCGCTCTTGGGGAAGAGCGATGCCCGCATTGAACTACAGTTGTATTACTTCTCTTTCGTTAACTAAGGCTGACCGTCGATGATCGTCGCGAGCTTAGCGCGCGCCGACTCCCAGTCATCCGGGTTCGTCGACCAGCTGATGTCGCAACGCTGCCACGTAGGATCCGCGGGATCGGCGATGCCGTTTTCCC
>JACQAX010000110.1 GCA_016194795.1 Deltaproteobacteria bacterium
AACGAGGCGATGACCATGCTCGAGGGCAACCCGGTCGACTTCGTCATCTCCGACTGGGAGATGCCGGGCTCCACCGGCATCGACCTATTGAACCGCATGCGCGCCGACGATCGTTTCAAGCACATCCCGTTCGTCATGGTCACGGCGCCGGTCAGCCAGGAGCGCGACAAGGTCGAGCAGGCCGGCTCGCTCGGCGTCGACGAGTACGTGATCAAGCCCTTCCGCTCGCAGACGCTCCAGGAAAAAATCCACGAGGCGCTCGCCAAGGCGAACATCCGCGGGCGCAAGGCCGTCCTGCTCGTCGACGACGACAACGACTCGCGCGCGGCGATCAAAGAGTACATCGAGGCGATGGGCTACGGGCCGATCTACGAGGCGGCCGATGGGGAAGCCGGCTTCGCGCTCCTGCGCCAGAAGGGCATCGAGATCGCCTTCGTGATGAGCGACTGGGAGATGCCACGGCTGGCGGGCATCGACCTCCTTCGCCAGATCCGCAAGGACCCCGAGTTCAGCCGCATGCCGTTCATCATGGTGACCTCGCAGACCTCGATCGAGCGCCTCAAGATCGAGCAGGCGCTCGACCTGAACGTCGACCATTATCTGCTGAAGCCCTTTCGCAGCGCCGACCTGCGCGACAAGGTCGAGCACGTGCTCAAGAAGGCCAAGGCGAACTTCCCGATCGAGCGCGACCTCACGCGCGCCGACGAGTGCCTGCTGCTCTACCGCTGGGACGACGCGATCCTGGCGTTCAAGCAGGTGCTCGACATCGACCCGCGCTGCGTGCGCGCGCTGATCGGCCTGGGCATCGCGCACCGGGGGATGGGCGACGAGAAGTCGACCTACAAGGGCGTGCAGTTTTTCCGCAAGGCCATCTCGATCAGCCCGACGTGCGAGGAGGCTCACCTCGAGCTCGCGTTCACCTTCGAGCACTCGCGTGCCGTCGACCACGCCATCGACGTGCTGAAGCAGGCGACGACCTTGTGCGTGTTCAGCGACAAGATCCGTTTGCACCTCGGCCGGCTGCTGCTCATGAGGGGCGCGGACGTCGAGGGGCGCGAGCAGCTGAAGAAGGCGCTCGAGATCAACCCGGGGCTCGACGAGGCCAAGGCGCTGCTCGCCGGGCGCGACCCCGGCCAGGCCGACGAGGCCGGCGATCTCGACGATATCCTGAGCGGCAAGGTGCCGGCCACCGACAACGAGGAGCCCGGCGATGGGCAATCCTGAGCTCAACCGCATCCGCATCGTCGTCGCCGACGACCAGGAGGACAACGCTCGGGTCATCGAGGAGACGCTCAAGAACGAGGGCTATCAGGTCCGCGTCGCGGGCGACGGCGAGGCCGCGCTCCGTCTCGTCAAGACCTGGTCGCCTCAGCTCGTCCTGCTCGACATCAACATGCCCAAGCTGACGGGCATGGAAGTGCTGGTCGCCGTGCGCGCGCTGTCGGGCGGCGAGTACGTCGGCGTCATTCTCGTGACCGCGAATTCAGGGCTCGACGAGGTCGTCGGCGGGCTCGACGCGGGTGCCGACGACTACATCGTCAAGCCGTTCCGGATGCCCGAGCTCCGGGCACGAGTGCGCGCGTGCCTGCGCACGAAAAACCTCCACGATTCGCTTCGGCGCGCCAACCGCCGCCTCGAGGAGCTCGCGAGCCGCGACGAGCTCACGATGTTTTTCAACATGCGTTTCGCCGGCCAGCGTCTCGCCGACGAGGTCGCCGCCGTCCGCCGCAGCCGCCGCCCGATCAGCTGTCTCATGTTCGACATGGACCACTTCAAGGGCATCAACGACCGCTTCGGCCATCTCGTCGGCAGCCAGGTTCTCCGGGAGGTCGCCAAGCTCGTCACGCCTTTCCTGCGCACGACCGACGTTCCCGCGCGCTACGGCGGCGACGAGTTCCTCATCGCGATGCCCGACACGCGCCTGAAGGAGGCCGCCGAGCTCGCCGAGCGGATGAGGAAGAAAATCGAGTCGCACGTTTTCTCCGTCGATGTCGCCAATGCAACCGCCACGGCCAGCTTCGGGGTCGCCGGCGTCGACGATCCGCAGATCCTCGCGGCGCTGGACGCCAACGCGCTCGTTCGAGCGGCCGACGCCGCCCTCTATGCGGCAAAGAACGGCGGGCGCAATCGGGTGGAGCAGCTGGGGCCGAAATAATATCCTGTTTTCAGGGTGTTATCGGCGTCGATCTGGCTTGTACATACCTTAGCAATTTAGACGGATCTTGGGTATATTGCCTAGCCAGGAGCGGCGTCGAGCGCGTTCATGCGCGCTCGCTTTCCTGACGGCTTTTTTTAGGGAGATCCATTGGCCGAGAACCGAACCACCGCACAAGACACGCTCGACCCGCGCGAGGCCGCCAAGCGCCAGCGCGAGAAGCTGCTCATCCTCGGCGTGACCGTGCTGGTCGTGCTGACGACCTATTTCGAGGTGCGCCTCTCGAATCTCTCCAACCGCCTTCCGTTCGTGAACTCGATTTTCTTTTTCGGCCTGATCAACTTCAACGTGATCTTGCTCATGGTGCTCGTCGGCCTCGTGTTCCGGAACATCGGGAAACTTTTTCTCGAGCGCCGTCGCAAGATCCTCGGCTCGCGCCTCAAGGCCAAGCTCGTCATCGCGTTCTTGAGCTTCACGATCATCCCGACGGTGATCCTGTTCCTCATCTCCTCGCTCTACATCAACGCGAGCTTCGACAAGTGGTTCAGCCTGAAAGTGCAGAACACGCTCCAGGCGACGCTTGACATCACGCAGACGTACTACAAGAACATGAACCGCATCGCCCAGCACATGGCGAGCCAGTTCTCGGGCGAGCTGCGCGAGAAGTACGGACAGGACAAGTTCCGCCCGCGCGCCTTGAAGTCCTACGTCCAGCACAACGTCGAGCTGCCCACCGTCGACGGCATCGAAGTCTACACCGACCCGCTCGACGAGCGCGTCGTCGCCTCCACCCACGTCGAGAACGGCGCCACCGTCACCGACCCCGAGAGCGCGCTCCCGCGCCTGCCGCTCGACGTGCTCACCAAGGCGTTCGCCGGCGAGACGGTGAGCCTCGTGCAGCATATGGCCGGCTCCGATCTCATCCGCGCGGTCGCGCCGATCATGGACCGCCGCAGCGGCAAGGTCTACGGCGCGGTGGCCGTGACGTTCATCATCCCGGTGAGCATCGTCAACAAGGTGGACGAGATCTCTTCGGTGTTCCAGGATTACCGCGACGTCAACCCGCTCAAGTATCCGATGAAGTCGACCTACTTCATCATCCTCATCATGATGACGTTGCTCATCATCTTCGTGTCGATCTGGATCGGCATCTACATCGCGCGCGAGCTCACCGTGCCGCTCGAGCGGCTCGTGCAGGCCACCCAGCGCATCCGCGGCGGTAACCTCGACTTCGAGGTCATCAATCCCGGCAACGACGAGATCGCGACGCTCACCGGCTCGTTCAACGACATGACGGCCGAGCTCAAGCGCCACCGCGTCGAGCTCGAGGCCACCAACCGCGCGCTCGCCGAGAAGCGCGCGTACGTCGAGGCGATCCTCAACAACGTCGCCGGCGGGGTCATCTCCGTCGAGTCGAACGGCACGATCGCGACCGTCAACGCGTCCGCCGCCAAGCTCCTGGGCCAGGCGTCCGAGCAGCTCGTCGACCGCAACATCGCCGAGGTCTTCGACGCCGCGACGTCGCCGCTGCCCGCGCTCTTCGCCGACTCGGTCAAGCGTGCCGAGCAGGGGCTCATGACGCCGCTGCGTCGCCAGTTCGCGCACGGCGGCTCGCAGGGCGCCGATAGCGGCGAAGAGGCCTCGTCCGAGCTGATGGCCACCGCGACGCCTTTCGGCGGCGGCATCGTCTTCGTCATCGACGACATGAGCAACATCTCCAAGGCACAGCGCGAGGCCGCCTGGCGCGAGGTCGCCCGCCGCATCGCGCACGAGATCAAGAACCCGCTCACGCCGATCAAGCTGTCGGCCCAGCGTCTCCAGAAAAAGTTCGCCTCGCACCACAGCGCCGAGGCCGCGATCTTCCGCGAGTGCACCGACACGATCATCAAGAACGTCGACGAGCTCAAGGACATGGTGAACGAGTTCTCGGAGTTCGCGCGCTTCCCCTCCGCGAACCCGAGCCCGCAAAAGCTCAACGAGGCCCTGCGCGAAGTCGTCGTGCTGTACGAGGAGGCGCATCGCTCGGTCAACTTCATCTTCCAGCCCGAGTCGCGCCTGCCGCTCGTCGACGTCGACCGCGACCAGCTCAAGCGCGTCGTCATCAACCTGCTCGACAACGCCGTCGCGGCGCTTCAGAATGGCGTCGGCTCGAAGCTTCCGCCGCCGAAGATCATCAAGGTGCGCACGCACTTCAACGAGCTCCTGCGCATCGCGGCCATCGAGATCGAGGACAACGGCCCGGGAATGACCGACACCGTCCGCTCGCGCCTCTTCGAGCCTTATTTCTCGACGAAGACCAACGGTACCGGTCTCGGCCTGGCGATCGTCAAACGCATCATCAGCGACCACCAGGGGTTCATCCGCGTGACCTCCGCGCCCGGGGAAGGCACCAAATTCACCATTGAATTGCCGGTCAATTTGCCGGTAAACCTCAGTGACAAGGAATTCAGCGACGTAACCGGGAAGGAGGGCTCGTGGCCAGAACTGTACTCGTGATCGATGACGAAGCCGCCGTCCGCAACAGCATCGCGGGCGCCCTCGGCGACGAAGGCTACAAGGTCCTCACCGCGAGCGACGGCACCACGGCGCTCGAAGCCCTCTCGCGCGAGCAGCCCGACACGATCCTCCTCGACGTCTGGATGACCGGCCCGAACGGCGAGCGCCAGCAGGAGGGGCTCGACATCCTCGCGCGCATCAAGATCGCGCATCCCGACGCCATCGTCGTCATCATGTCGGGCCATGGCACGATCGAGACGGCGGTGAAGGCGACGAAGCTCGGCGCCTACGACTTC
>JACQAX010000111.1 GCA_016194795.1 Deltaproteobacteria bacterium
GTGACGCTCGAGGTTTCGCGCGGAGGAAAGCAGACCACCCGATATTTTTACTCGGGCGCCAACAAGAGCAACGGCATCGGCGACCAGCTTCGGCTGAGCGTGACCACCGACTCGCGTGGGCGCGCGTGCGCGTCGGCTTTCGCCGCAAGCGAGCTCGTCCCGAACGGGGGCCCGTCGTGGACGCCGCTCGGCGGCGCCTGCTTCGACGGCGCTCTTGCGCGCCAGGGGCTGTCGGCGCAGTGGGGCGACGTGCTCTTCGTGCGCACGCGCCACGACTCCAAACCGGTCGCCGCCTCGGCGCTCACGGGGGCGTCGTCCGCGACCGGTTACGCGATTCACGATCTCTCCTATTGACGCCCGGCGGTTGGCTTGAAAAAATAGCCTCATGAGCAAACACAACTCGGGTTTCAATGCGGAACGTCGTCGTTTCTTCAAAATCGGTCTCGTGGGAGCCGCCTCGCTCCTGCTCGCCCCGGCTTTCGGGCGCGCGGCCGAGCCGGGCAAGCCCGTCGACGAGAAGGATCCGATGGCCACGGCCCTCGGCTACGTCAAGGATGCCAAGAAGGTCGACGTGAAGAAATTCCCGAAGCGCGCCGGCGCCGAGGGCAAGACGCAGTTCTGCGAGAACTGCCAGTTCTACGCGAAGAAGGACGCCAAGACCGGCGCCTGCCAGATCTTTGCCGGTGGCCTCGTCGCCGCCAAGGGCTGGTGCAACTCGTGGACGAAAAAGGCCTGACCGCTTAAGTGAGACGCCCCAAGCGCCAGTACACGCGATTCAAGTCGGAGCCGCGCACGCTCGCCTACGTCGAAGTCGAGCGGCTGCCGACGGGTGAGTTCGTGCCGGATCTCGTCGGGCTCGTCTTCGAGGAGGCGTTCAACCGAGGTGCGCTGGCGCATCGACCTCGACCCGGGAACGATCAAAGTGGGGTTTCTCTACCGCTCCTGAGCTTGGGCTACGACTGCGCCGGGCGGCGCGCCACGCGCAGCTCGATCGTGCGCGTTTTGCCGTCGCGCTCGACCTCGGCCTTGAGCCGTTGCCCGACCGGCGTGCGCGTGACGACCGCCACGAGCTCGTCGGGGTTGCGCACCCGGGCGCCGTCGAGCGAGACGATCACGTCGCGAGGCTTGAGGCCCGCCTCGGCCGCGGGAGCGCCGGGCATCACCTCGGCCACCATCGGCGCGCCGTCGGCCGGCCGCGCCGCGAGCCCGATCCCGAGATAGCCGCGCTCGACCTTTCCCGACTTCTTGAGCTGCGGGAGCACGGCCTTCACGGCGTCGATGGGGATGGCAAAGCCGATCCCGGGGCCGCGGGCGTCGATCGCGTTGTTGATGCCGACGACCTCGCCGGCGAGGTTCACCAGCGGACCGCCCGAGTTGCCCGGGTTGATCGGCGCGTCGACTTGAAGGTATTTGCCGAAGCCGCCCGGCAGGGCGCGCGCCTTGGCGCTCACGATGCCGTGCGAGAGCGAGTGGCCGTGGCCGAAGGGGTTGCCGAGCGCGGCGATCCACTGTCCGACGCGAAGGGCGTCGGAGTCGCCCAGCGGGATCGGCGTGAGCGGCCGCTTCGCCTCGACGCGCAGGAGCGCGACGTCGAGCACGGGGTCGCGCCCGATCACCTCGGCATGGAGCTCGCGCTCGCCCTCGTCCTCGGTGAGCTTCACCTTCACTTCGTCGGCGCCGCTGACGACGTGGTTGTTGGTGAGGATCAGGCCGCCGCCCTTCGAGTCGGCCTCGATGACGAAGCCGGTGCCGAGCGACATGGGGCGCGCCACGCGATCGCCCTGGAAGCGCCCGGCGCTCGGGTCGAAGCCCTCCTCGCCGTCGTCACCCTGTTCGCCGAACCCGTCGAAGTAATGCTGCCAGAAGTCGTAGCCGCGCGGGCGAAAGCGCCGCACGTTTTTCGTCGTGAAGATGTTCACCACCGAGGGCATCGCGCGATCCGCGACCGTGACGAAGACATCTCCAACCGGAGCCGCCACCGGGGGTTGGATCGGGGGAGCGATGGGTGCCGCGACGGCGGCTCCGGAAGAGAAGGTGTTGAGATGGCCCAGCTCGTAGCCGGAGAGAAGCACGGCCGCGCACAGGGTACTGCTGAAAAAGATGTTCTGGAATTTCGTCGTACTCATAACGACGAATATAAGCGAGGGGCCTTAAATGGCGATTAAAACGGGATTAAAAATTCTTAAGGCCGCCGGCCATGATCGTCAGGTCGAGCGCCGGGTCTTCCAGCAGGGCGCAGATGAGCTCGTCCTCGGAGGCGTTCGCGTCGGCCGTGGACCGGGTCGCATGGGCAAGCAGCAGGCTGCGGAACCACTTCACGAAGGGCTCGAGGTGGTGGCGCATGCGGTTGAACTCTTCCTCGGGCAGCAGGATGCGGTCGGGGAGAAGCGAGTAGGCGTCGTAGCTCGTCTGGCCTGGCTGGCGGCGCATGTCCGCGTAGAGCACGTCCATCGCGGTGAGGTAGAGGCCGCGGCGGATGAGGGTCGATTCCTCGGTGCTCTCCGGCGTCGCATCCGCGCCGTCGAGCTGCCAGCTCTCGACTTCTTCTTTCAGGTTTTCCAGGAGCTCGGTCAGGCCTTCGATTTTCGTCCCACTCATAGAGTAGAGCTTAGCAGATTCTCCCGGGGCGCGCGCTTGGGCGGCCCCGGAAGAATCTGCCCGGCTGCTTGAGTCGGATCAGAGCTTCTGCGTGGGCTGGCCGGCCTTCACCCAGCCCTGGATGCCGTCGGACATGACCGCCACGTCCTTATAGCCCGCTTCGGTCGCGCGCTTGGCGGCCTCGTGCGAGGCCATGCACTTCGTGTTGGCGCAGTAGAACACGAGCTTCGTGTCCTTGTCGCTCGGGAGCACTTTGGCGACGTCGTACTTCTTGTAGTCGGTGAGGAGCTTGGCGCCCGGAATGACGCCGTCGTGCTTGCGGGTTTCGGCGTTGTTGGCGTCGTAAACGGCGACCTTGGCCGCCTTGTCCGAGAGCAGCGTCGAGAGGTCCTTCACGTGGATGAGCGAGAACGTTTCCTTCTCCGCGGCAAAAGCAGACGAAGCGAAAAGGGAAACAAAAGAAAGCAAAAGGGCAGCAATGGTTTTGTTTTTCATAGTGGCTCTATTCTAGTATTAGTGGGAGCTCTCGTCTATCTAGCCAATATTAAAAAGGAACGCCTTAGTGGCTGGATTTTGCTGGAAAAAAAACAATTCCTGAGTAAAGTAGGCCACCAAAGAGGGTCCACGATGAAAAAAGAACAGCTCACCGCTTGGGTGAACGAAATGGCCGCACTGTGTCAGCCCGATAAAGTCGAATGGTGCGACGGCTCGCAGGCCGAATACGATCGCCTTTGCGAGATGATGGTTCAGAACGGGATGTTCACCCGCCTCAACCCCGAGAAGCGCCCCAACAGCTTTCTCGCCTGCTCCGACCCCGCCGACGTCGCGCGCGTCGAGGATCGCACTTTCATCTGCTCCAAGAACAAAGACGCCGCCGGTCCCACGAACAACTGGGTCGAGCCGGCTGAAATGAAGAAAACGCTGCACGGCCTGTTCAAGGGCTGCATGCGCGGACGCACCATGTACGTCATCCCGTTCTGCATGGGCCCGCTGGGCTCGCCGATCGCGCAGTACGGCGTCGAGATCAGCGACTCGCCGTACGTCGTCGTCAACATGCGCACCATGACCCGCATGGGCAAAGGCGCGCTCGAGAATTTCGGCACGCACGACATCGTCCAGTGCATGCACTCGGTCGGCCATCCGCTCGAAAAGGGCCAAAAAGATCTCAAGTGGCCCTGCAACAAGGAAACGAAGTACATCGTCCATTACCCCGAAGAGCGCGCGATCTGGTCGTACGGCTCGGGCTACGGCGGCAACGCCCTTCTCGGCAAGAAATGTTTCGCGCTTCGCATCGCCTCCACGATGGGCCGCGACGAGGGCTGGCTTGCCGAGCACATGCTGATCCTCGGCGTCGAGTCGCCCGAAGGCGAGAAAACTTACGTCACGGCCGCGTTTCCCAGCGCCTGCGGCAAGACCAACTTCGCCATGCTGATTCCGCCCAAGGCGCTCGCCGGCTGGAAGATTACCACCATCGGCGACGACATCGCCTGGCTGCGCGCCGACTCGAAGGGCGTGCTGCGCGCGATCAACCCCGAGGCGGGTTTCTTCGGCGTGGCCCCCGGCACGTCGTACAAGACGAACCCCAACGCGATGGATACGCTCAAGGCCAACACCATCTTCACCAACGTGGCGCTCACGCCCGACGGCGACGTGTGGTGGGAAGACATGACCGAAACCCCGCCCGCCGAGTGCCTCGACTGGCAGGGCCAGAAGTGGACCCCGGGCTGCGGCAGGAAAGCCGCGCACCCGAACGCGCGCTTCACCGCGCCGGCGAGCCAGTGCCCGTCGATCGACGCGGGCTGGGAAGATCCGGCCGGCGTGCCGATCTCGGCGTTCATCTTCGGCGGCCGGCGTGCCGACACGGTGCCGCTCGTGTACCAGTCGCGCGACTGGGAATCGGGCGTCTACCTCGCCGCCACGACCGCAAGCGAGACGACCGCCGCCGCCACGGGCGCCGTCGGCCAGGTTCGCCGCGACCCCATGGCGATGCTGCCGTTCTGCGGCTACAACATGGGCGCGTATTTCAAGCACTGGGTCGAGATGAAGAAGCGCATGACCAAG
>JACQAX010000152.1 GCA_016194795.1 Deltaproteobacteria bacterium
CTCCGTCGGCCGCTCCGGCGACTTCCGGGCCGGCGACCCGGACGTTGCCCCGGCCGTGAACCTTGGTGGGGTCGGCGTTCTTTTCGCCGAGGGCGTTGACGGTCGCCTCGGGGTCGGCGAGGTCGGCCTTCACGTCGGCGGCGACCAGCTCGAGCTTGCCGAGCTCGACGCCGGCCTCCTCGAGCTGTTGCGCCCGGCGCGCGAGCTGGGCCGCGCGCAGCAGCTTGGCGCCCTTGACGAGCACCGAGCCGGCCTCGAAGCCCGCGAACGCGCCGTTGAGGACGAGCGCCTCGATGGCGCTTTCGTAGCGCGCGCGCGAGTCGAGGTACTCCTGGCTCGAGCAGAGCGCCTTGTCGCCGTTGGCGGTCAGCTCCTCGCACTCCTTCACCCAACGCATGCGATTGTCGGCGAGCTTGTACTCCGAGTAGGCCATGCCCATCATGATTCCGGCGCACGGCACGCCGACGAACGGCCCGCTCATCATCGTGCCGGCGATGCAGCCGACGGTGACGAGCATCGTCGCATCTTCGCGCGCGCTGACGATCTCGTCGGCTTTCCGCTTGAGGCATTCCTGGAGCCCGCCGAAAACGCCGAACGGCGGCGTCGACACCGTCGTCGACGTGAGACCCGGCAGGCGCACGAGGTCGATCCAGCTGACGCTGTCGGAGCTCTGCCCCCAGCCGCCGCGATCGTTGGCGTCGTTGCACGCCTTGGCGACATTCTTGGCGATCGCCGCCGAGATCTTCGCGCGGGCGTCCGTCGCCACGGCCGCGAGCCCCTCCGGCTTGGCCTCGACGAACGCCTTCACCGCCGGCAGGTCCCAGTCGTCGCGCGGAGCCGCGTCGCGCGCCGAAAGCAGCGGATGAAGCTCGAGCTCGCGGCGGATCCGCGCCTGGTACGCCCGCATCCGCGCCTGCGCGGCATCGTAGTCGGGGTTGAGCACGCACTCCAGCGCCTGGCCGTCGTGGTGGCAGTTCTTCGACGGGACGCGCGACTCCTTGTCCTGCATTCGCACGAGCTCGGCGACTTTCACGGCTTCGGCCCGCAGCTTGCCGAGCTCCTCGGGCGAGCCGCGCTCGTCGAAATTCTTTTTCTCCTCGGCGGTCAGCCGCGTTTCGGCGGCGAGAATGCCGCTCTTGAAACGATCGCAGCCCGCCGGCAGACCTTTGAGCGGCGCCCCCACCACCGAGCGGTGGGTCTTCATCAGCTCGTTGATCGCGCGGATTCGCAGCAGATCGACGTAGTTCACGAGCACGCCGGGGCTTCCGAGAATCCTGTGCAGCTGCCCTGCGAAAGGCTCGAGCCCGAGCCTGCCGAGCTCGGCGCAGCTCGTGTCGATCGAGCCGAGCTTCAGGTTCTGGCAATCTTGAAGATACGGATCGAGCTTGCCCGGGCGCTTGGCGAGCACGAGCAGCTTGGCGTTGGCCGTGAGGTTTTTCCGGTCTTCGCCGGCCTTCTTTCGCGCGGCCGCGGCCTTGGCGCCGGTCGGATCGTCGGGATCGCAGACGGTGACGCCCGCCGCGTCGCCGCCCGCCTCGGCCTGCAAGAGCTCTTGAAGAGCCGCGGAACGCTCGAGCAGCTTGAGCTTGGCCGCGAAGCGGTTGGCCGCCTCGCCGAGCTTCGCGCAATTACGGGCCGGCTTCGCCGGCGGCGCCGTCGAGCACGCGGTCGCGGCCTTGCTCACCACCTCGCCCCACTTCACGTCCCATTTCGGCGAGCTCACGTCGATCGCGACGTCGTCGCCGGGCTTGGACCCGAAGCTCACCTGGAGCAGCGAGCGCTTCGCGGGCGGCGACCGGAGAATCTGCGTCACGTCGGGCTGCGGCCCCGACGGCATGAGAAAGACGATCGGCAGCCCGGCCGAGCCCGCCGCGAACTGCCGATACGCGTTCGCGCTCATCGCAAGCGAGCTCTCGACCGAGTCGTTGATGCAGCTTACGAGATCGCCGAGCGTCGCGCGGCGCTCGGCGCAGATCTCCGCGCAGGCCTCGGGCTGCGTGTAATCGGTGAGATTCGTGGCGGGGTCTTTGGCGAAGCTGCAGTTGACGGGGTCCTTGACCTTGCCGAAAACGCCGAGCGCGTCGGCCGAAGGCTTCGCGTAAAGCTTCTTTCCCAGGGGCGAGCCGCTCTCGACGACCCCTCCGCCCTGGCAGAATTTATAAGTCTTCGCCCAGCCAGGCGCGCCGGCAAGCAGCACCCCTACGAAGGTGGCGAAAACCATGAGCCTATTGACCAATTTGGAATGTCCCCCAGACCCACTTATTATATGATGGTTGACTAAATTGCTCAATTTTAATCGAACAATTACAAGCACCTGGATTTGCCATTAATTTCAATTAGTTATAATAAGATAGCTCTCCGCATTATTCTAGATTGACATGGCGTGTAAAGTTTATATAATGCTGGCCGTCTCGTGAATGTTTTACCCACGGTCGGGTAAAAATCACAGGCTGAGTAAATAGAGAAAAACGAGAGCAGTTGTTGGGACCCAGAAGAAATTTTTTTGGAGACCAAGCAATGCTGAACGCGAACGAGAATGCCCAAACCACGCAGAACGTCCCGAGCATGATGATCCCGAACTTGCCCAAATCCTCCGCGCAGCTCCGGCTCCTCAATGAGTTGAGCATCAGGCTGCAGTCGCTGCTGGCGACCGAGAACATCTGGGAAGAGATCGTCACGATCGTCCAGAACAAGTTCCACTACCACTCTTTCTCGATCTGGTCGGTGGCGCTCGACGGCACGGCCACCCTTCGCGCCCAGAGCGGCGCCTACAATAAGTACATCCAGCCCGGCTTCTCGATCAAGAACGAGGGCATCGTCGGCACCGTCATCCAGACCAAGCGCTCGTACGTCTGCAACGACGTCGCCAACGACCCGAGCTTCACCAACCTCTCGCTGCCGGTCGAAACCAAGTCGCAGCTCTCCATCCCGGTCATCGTCGACGGCTCGGTCGCCGCCGTCCTGACCGTCGAGAGCGCCAACGTCGGCGCGTTCGACGACGAAGACAAGGTGACGTTCGAGAGCCTGGGCGCCCAGCTCTCGGTCTCGTTCGTCAACTCGAAGCTCTTCGGCCAAGTGAAGTCGTTCAACAAGCGTCTCCAGCAGACGGTCGAAGAGCGCACGCAGGAGCTTCGCTCGGCGCACGCCAAGATCCTCGATCAGCAGCGCCTGCTCCAGAAAGAGAACAAGGTTCTCAAGAATCTCGTGAGCAACGAGAAAAAAGACGAAGCCCAGATCATCGGCTCGAGCTCGGCCATCATGAACGTCATGAACATGGTCGACAAGATCGCGCCCACCAACGCGACCGTCCTCATCCAGGGCGAAAGCGGCACGGGCAAAGAGCTCGTCGCGCGCCGCCTGCACTACAAGAGCGAACGCGCCGACAAGCCGTACGTGACGATCAACTGCGGTGCCCTCCAGGAAAACCTCCTCGAGAGCGA
>JACQAX010000153.1 GCA_016194795.1 Deltaproteobacteria bacterium
GACGGGGCTCGAACCCGCGACCCTCAGCTTGGAAGGCTGATGCTCTAGCCAACTGAGCTACTCCCGCAAAGTCTTGATGGTGGATGGGGAAGGATTCGAACCTTCGAAGGCTGAAAGCCGACAGATTTACAGTCTGTTCCCTTTGGCCACTTGGGTACCCATCCGGCCATTTCCATCAAACTTATTAGCTGGTGCTGGCGATGGGACTCGAACCCGCAACCGCCTGATTACAAATCAGGTGCTCTACCAATTGAGCTACACCAGCTCATGCTCTCTAAACTTTTCAAAAAACAACAAAAAGCCAGGGCATCCCTCGATTCTCTTGCGAAAATCATGTTTGGGAGCCAAGGATTCTGACTATTTGGATCGCTGTAATATATGGCTTCGAGTCGAAAAAGCAATAGGAATTGTGGGGCGATTTGAAGGGTTAGACAGCTTCAGAGAAGCTCGGTGGCCCACGACATCGCGAGCGCGGCCGCAACCGACGCGTTGAGCGAATGGAGCCCGCCGGCCCCGGCGAGCCGGACGAGGTGGTCGCAGTTTTCCTTGACCAGCTGGCGCATCCCCTTTTCCTCGTTCCCAATGACCAGAACCGCCGGGAAATCGGGCTTCAAAGCGGCCAGGTCCTGCTCGGCATGCTCGGAGAAGCCCACGCTCCAGAACCCGGCGTCCTTGAGCTCGCGCAGGGCGGAAACGAGGTTGGTGACCTGGGCCACGCGAAGGTACTCGATGCCGCCGGACGCAATACGATAGACGGTATCGGTTATGGCGGCGGAGCGGTCTTTGGGGAGCACGACGGCGGCGACCCCCATGAATGCCGCCGTTCTGAGAATGGCTCCGAGATTGTGGGCGTCGGTGATGCCGTCGAGAGCGAGGACGACCGGGCGCTCGCCTTCGCCGATCGTCGCCTTGAGATCGCCGACCAGCTCGTCGAAGTCGGCGTACCGGTAGTCGTGCATGACCGCCAGGAGCGGCTCTTCGGGGTCGGCTTTGGGATTGGCCTCGATGCGAATGCCCTTCTTTTGGGCGAGCGCGCGAAGCTCCTCCAGGCGAGGCGACAGCTTGCCGGCGGGCACGAGGAGCTTGGCGATGCGATCGGGGTTGGCGCGCAGGCACTCTTCGATGCTGCGCAGGCCGCTAAGGATGAGCCGTGACGACATGACTTTCCTCGATTTCGCGCAGGAAGGCGCGGGCGGCCTCGGCGCGGGTGCCGGTTACAGGAGCCGTGATCGGACGGCCGACCACGAGATGGGTGGAGCCGAGCTGGACGGCCTGCCGGACGGTGGCGATGCTCTTCTGGTCGTCTTTGGCGTCGGACGAGTTGCGGATGCCGGGCGTGACGAAGAGCGGGCGCGCGGCCCATTTTATCTTCGCCAGCTCGCCGTCATGAAGATCGGAGGCGGAGCAGACGATTCCCGGAAGGCCGGCTTTGCCGGCCATTTCCGCGAGGCGAAGGACCACGGCTCCTCGCGGGACCGCCGTGCCGGCGCGAGCGCCCCAGGCGACGCAGACGGCGTCGTAAGCATCGCCGCCGAAGCTCGTCAGCACGGTTACTCCGAGCAGCGAGAGCGAGGTGCCGGCCGCCGCCTTTTGCGCGGCTTCGAGCATTTCCGGGCCACCCGACGCGTGGATCGTCAAAAGATCGGCGCCGGTACCGACGGCGGCTTTGACGGCTTTGGCGACCGTGTTCGGAATGTCGTAGAGCTTGAGGTCGAGGAAAACGCTGAGCCCCTGCTTTTTGAGCTCGGTGACGAACTGCGGGCCCGCCTGAGTGTAAAGCTCGAGGCCGACCTTGAACCAGCGCACGCCCGACTTTGAAAGCTCGGCAGCGACCGCGCGGGCCTCGTCCGGCGTCGAGTTGTCCAAGGCGATGATGAGCTGCGGAGCCGTTTTCGTCGTCATGTTCTCAGCTCAGTAGCTACGGGCGAAGATCACTCGGGTCATCGACTTGCCGTTGCACCGGATGCACTTGCCTTCTTCGACCGACGGCGTGAGTCGGTCGGCCGCGTCGAGCGGAATGCAACGGATCGTGGCCTTGGTTTCTTCCTTGATCTTGGCTTCGCAGGCGCCCTGCTCGCACCAGTGGGCGTGGAGAAAGCCGCCCGGCTCGTCGAGCTTCTTCTTGAAGTCTTCGTAGTCGTCGACGACGAAGGAAAACTTCTTGCGAATCTCGCGGGCGCGCTCGAGCAGGTCGGTCTGCATCTGGCCGAGCTCGCGCGCGATCGTCTTGGCGGCGTCGGCGATCGGGATGAACTGCTTCACGCCCGTGTCGCGACGGACGATCGTGACCTGGTTTTTCTCGAGGTCGCGCGCGCCGAGCTCGACGCGGATCGGGATGCCGGTGAGCTCGTACTCGTGGAACTTCCAGCCGGGGCTGTGCTGATCGTCGCGATCGACCTTGGAGGTGATCGTGTAGCCGAGGGTGCCGGTGAACTCGGGGTTCTTGAGCTCGTAGGCGAGCTTGTCGGCGACGTCGAAGAGCGCCTTGTCGGCGGCGGGGTTCTTCGAGATCGGGACGATGGCGACGTGGAGGCCGGCGAGCTTCGGAGGAAGCACGAGACCCTTGTCGTCGGAGTGGGTCATGACGATGCCGCCGATGAGGCGCGTGCTCACGCCCCAGCTCGTTTGGTGGACGAACTGCCAGTTGGCGGTGCGGTCCTGGAACTTGGTTTCGAAGGCCTTGGCGAAATTCTGTCCGAGGTTGTGGGAGGTGCCGGCCTGGAGGGCCTTGCGGTCCTGCAGCATCGCTTCGATGCAGTACGTGCGCTCGGCGCCGGCGAACTTTTCCGACGGCGTCTTGAGGCCGGCGATCACGGGCATCGCCATGTAGTTTTCGGCGAAGTCTTTGTACACGCGGAGCATCTTGAGCGTCTCGACTTCGGCCTCTTCAGGCGTCTCGTGGCACGTGTGGCCTTCCTGCCAGAGGAACTCGGTGGTGCGCAGGAACAGGCGCGTGCGCATCTCCCAGCGGACGACGTTGGCCCACTGGTTGATCAGCAGCGGCAGGTCGCGATACGACTGGATCCACTTGGCGAACATCGAGTTGATGATCGTTTCCGAGGTCGGGCGCACGACGAGCTTTTCCTCGAGGTCTTTGGCGCCGGCGTAGGTCACGACCGCGCACTGCGGGGCGAAGCCCTCGACGTGGTCGGCTTCTTTTTTCAGGAAGCTCTCGGGGATGAAGATCGGGAAATAGGCGTTCTGGTGGCCGGTCTCCTTGATCATGCGATCGAGGTTGCGCTGGATGTTTTCCCAGACGGCGTACCCGTTCGGGCGGATGACCATGCACCCCTTCACCGGCGAGTAGTCGGCCATCCTCGCCTGGAGGACCACGTCGACGTACCACTGGGAAAAGTCATTCTCCCGAGTCGTGATTTTCTCTGCCACTTGCTGTCTCCTGATTGTGCGGAAATTTTCAGCGGGCAGCTTTTCAGTCTGCGAGGCGGTCGTCGATGCGACTTCGCGTCTTTCAGCGTCCCGATGCCCCCAATTCCTACACCAGTCTGAGGGGTTACCAAAGCGGGATTTGCAGCGGCTCCGGCCGGGACCGCGGAGCGCGCCATCTGGGGGATGAGCGCGAGCACCTGTTCGGCCGAGATCTCGGCGGTGTCGGAGAAAATCACCAGCCGTTCGATCGTGTTCTTGAGCTCGCGGACGTTGCCCGGCCAATGGTACCCCTCGAAGAGGCGCAACGCGTCCGGAGCCAGGCGCTTCGGCTCGGTGCCGGCCGCGGCGTCTTCACTGAGGTAATGCTCGGCGATGAGCCGGATATCGTCGGAGGAGCGCTCGCGGAGCGCTGGCACGCGGAACGGGATGACGTTGAGGCGGTAGTACAAGTCCTCGCGGAAGGTGTTGTTGCGGATGGCCGCCTCGAGGTCCTTGTTGGTCGCCGCGATCACGCGCACGTCGACCTCGATCGTCTGGGCGCCCCCAACTCGCTCGAAGCGCTGCTCCTGGAGGATGCGCAGGATCTTCGCCTGGGTCTTGAGGCTCATGTCGCCGATCTCGTCGAGGAAGAGCGTGCCGCCGTTGGCCAGGTCGAACTTGCCGCGCTTGAGCGCGTGGGCCCCCGTGAACGAGCCTTTCTCGTGGCCGAAGAGCTCGCTCTCGATGAGCTCCTCGGGAATCGCGGCGCAGTTCACCTCGATGAACGGCTTCTCGTAACGGCCGGAGAGCGCGTGGATCGAGTGCGCGACGAGCTCCTTGCCGGTGCCGTTCTCGCCGGTGATGAGCACCCACGAGTTGGTCGCGGCGACCCGGCGGATGGCCTGCTTGAGCTGCTGCATGGCCGGGCTCTCGCCCACCATCACCTTGGACTTGGCGACACGGCTCCGGAGATTCTGGTTCTCGCGCGAGAGGTCGCGCAGCTGGAACGAGTTCTGGAGCGTGACGAGAAGCTTCTCGAGCGAAAGCGGCTTCTCGATGAAGTCGTAGGCGCCGAGCTTCGTCGCCTTCACC
>JACQAX010000154.1 GCA_016194795.1 Deltaproteobacteria bacterium
ATCCCGCGCAAGGCCTCTTCATCGGCCCGGAGGGCAAGGACCGGCTCGATCTCAAGGCCGCGAAGATCCTCGGCCAACAGCTTCCGCTCGCCGGCCGTCTGGCCACCCCTCCGGCCGAGTCGCTTGCCTTCGTCAAAGGCGCGCTCTTCCTGCCGCTCGGCTCGAGCGGCCTCACGCCCGCGGGCGCGTCACCGTCGCACCTGCGAGGGTGGTGGATCCGCCACGGCGAAAAGCCGAAACCTTCGCGCGGCGGGTATCGTGTCCTCGAAAAACGTTTCTGGCTGGCGGGCAGGTCACCCGCGCCGGCGCTCGACGAGCAGGCGCTTGCGCGCGAGTGCGACGCCCACTTCGCCCGCGATCAGCGCTCGCTCATGGTCGCCGAGCTCGACGAAAGCGGCGGCGAGCGCTCGCGCGGTTTCATCGCGGCCAAGAGCTGGCCCGTCCTGCCCGGGCCCGTGTCGGCCTGACACAGGTCCCGACCGCGCGGTCGCCTCGCAACGGCCTGAAACCACTTGCGCGAGAACTGGCACCGGCATCGCAATAGTGCCTCCCCGGAGGTTCTGCCTATGCTCCAGCTGGATGGACGCTTGCCGACGTTAGTGATCGACCCGGACGCCGAGTTTCTCGAGTGGCTCAAGAAAGACCCGGCCACCTCGCTCGCGCCGCCGGTCACCGCGATGACGGGCAAGGAAGCGCAGGCGATCCTCGCCGACCGCTCGCGCCGCTACGCGGGGATTTTCGTCAACCCGAAGATCGAGCACCCGGGTGGGCTCTCGGTGATTCGCTGCGCGCACCTCCACCACGTGGGCACGCCG
This sequence comes from Deltaproteobacteria bacterium, assembly GCA_016194795.1. Lineage (GTDB taxonomy): Bacteria > Bdellovibrionota > UBA1018 > UBA1018 > UBA923 > JACQAX01. Next base: position 816 of record JACQAX010000154.1, read on the forward strand.
CTTTTCGTGATCCACGACGGCGACGAGCCGCCTTTTCCCGCGGGCGAGCTCAAGCGCCTGGCCGTGCAGCAGGCCCTCAAGAAGCCGCTCACCTACGCCGAGATCCTCGCGATCGTCGCGCCGATCGTGCCGGAGTTCAGCGCGGCCGCCTCGATCACCCACGCCGCGCGAACGAACGCCGACGCGCTCGACGAGGAGTCGCGGGCCGTCGAGACCGAGTTCAGCCCGATCCACATCGAGAACTTTCTCTCGGGCCACAAGTCGTTCTTCGACGTCTACGTACGCCTGGCGTCGGGCCGGTTCGTGAAGGTGCTGCAGGCCGGCGACAACTTCTCCGAGGAACGCGTCTCGTCCTATCTCAAAAAAGGCGTGACCTCGTTCCACATCCGCAAGGACGCGCACGCGAACTATCTCGCCTACTGCGACCACCTCGCCGGGGCGCTGCTCGCGCATCCCAGCATCCCCACCGAAATCAAGGTTTCGCAGGTGCTCAACGCGGGCGAGGAGACGCTCAAGTTCCTCTCCGAGCGCGGCCTGCCGCATGGGCGCGTCGAGTACGCCGCGCGCTTCGCGCGCAACGTGCAGAAGCTCTCGAACGACCTGCGGCTCGAGAACCACCCCTTGCTCCACCAGTACCTCAACGACGCCGCCTCGTACGACCACGCCGTCGGCGCGACCCTCGTGGCAGGCCTCCTGTTCGAGCCGCTCAAGATCAACCTCGAGCGGCTGCACCTGGCGATCGGGATGGCCGCGCTCCTGCACGACGTGGGCCTGCACGTCACCGACTCGGAGCTCGAGGACAAGCTCGAGGCCGACATGACGCCGGCCGAGGCCGCCACGTACTATGCGCACCCTCAGGAGGGCGCGCGCATCCTCGCGGGCGTGCGCGGCATCGACTCGCTCACCGTGCACGCGGTCTATCAGCACCACGAGCGGCGCGACGGAAAGGGCTTTCCGGGAAGCTCGCACGCGGGCTCGATCAGCCTCGTCTCGGAGGTCGTGGGCATCGCCGACGAGCTCATGCGCGCGCTCCGGCGCGCGAAGAAAAACCCGAAAATCAATCCGATGGCGCTCATGCAGGTGCGCATCTTCAACGGCTTCTCGTACCAGGTCATCAAGGCGTTCAGCGACGCCCTAGAAAACCAGGCCTAAGCCCAGCGCGAACGCGTTGAACTGGAAGCCCGCTTGGCCCGCGATTTTACCGGAGTAGGCCGAGTAGCTCGTGTGGATACGGATCGCGCGCTCGCCCTTGCCGACGCGGATGTCGGTGCCGCCGCCGATCTGGTAGCCGAAGAGCAGGCCGATCGAGGTTTCGTCGGACTTCGTCGCCAGCGGCGAAAGCGCGGCGTAGTTCCACGTCATCACCCCGTGCACCTCGATGAACGGCTGGAACTTCTCGGTGCGGAAAGGGAACATGTCGACGCCGGGCCAGATGCCGCCGCTGAACGCCGTGCCGCTGACCGTCGACGAGCCCACGCTGGCGTTGCCGCTGATGAACTCGATGGCCGCGCCGACGTTCGGGCGAAACACGCCCTTGCCGGCCTGCGACTGGAAGTAGAGGTACTCGCCAAGCCCGCCGTTCCAGCTCTTGCCGGTCGCGCCGCCGTGGTACTTCAGGCCGAACTCGCCCACGGCCATGTCCACCGCGAGGGCGTCGCGGCAGCTAGGCAAAATCGTTCCGGCGATAAGCAGGGAAATGACGAAGCTCCTCTTCATCATATGTCTCATCGTCGGGTCGCACGGCTTCTTGAGCCAAAACAAGAATTACAATGGCAGCGCCAGCTGAACCCCGACAGCCAGGCTCTTGGGCATGAGCGGCTCGATCTTGAGCGAGCCGAGGCGCAGCGACGGCATCGTGAGCTCGATGGTCGACGAGGGGTACTTTTTACTGGTGGCGGAAACGGGAACAAGCGACACGGCAGCGGCGGCTGGGCGAGCCAGCACGGTACCCACGAGAATCACGGCGAACCCAAGTAACGTTTCAAGCATCGCGGCACCTTACCTGAACCGTCTTGCAGGGTAAGGGGCACCGCAAGGCGCCGGGCGCCCGGCCAACGGCTGCAGCGGCGCAGCACTTCCCTGACAAATAGCCGACCGGCCCTCTGCATTATCCACTTGCCCATGCCTTTCGGTTCGGAATAAGTGTGGGTAATGCGAGTCAAAGTTTTCATCTGCCCGAAGTGCCAGGCCGGCGTATTCTCACGCGCCTTGAAAGATTTCAGAACCTGCTCCTGCTCCGCGATGGGAATCACGGGCGGTCCCGAGGAGCCTCACATCAGCGCCGGCTCGTCGCTCGCGCCGAAGATCAAGATCGTCGAGCTGAACCTCAAGGCTTCGGCCGACACCCTCGAAGGCGACTGGTCGTCGATGACCGACGAATTCGGCTTCGTGCCCAAGGGCGACTCGCGCATCAAGAGCTCGCGCGCCATCAAGGCCGACGAGCTCGGCAAGTACCTCGGCACGAAGGAAGAGACCAAGCCCGAACGCAGCGGCGACGAAGACGAAGAGGGCGAGGGCGAGGAAGCCGAAGAAGCGGCTGCCGAGGAAAGCTGAACCCGACTTGATCTCTCTCACGGACAAAGGATTGTTCTGCGAGGCCGGCGGCTTCCACATCGACCCCCTGAGGGCCGTCGATACGGCTCTCGTCACGCACGCCCACAGCGACCACGCCCGGCCCGCCGCATCGGCGGCTCGGCCCCGATCGTCGGCGTGCCCTATCGCAAGACGCTCGACTTCAACGGCGTGAAAGTCTCGTTTCATCCCGCCGGGCACATCCTGGGCTCGGCTCAGGTTCGCGTCGAGTGCCGGGGCGACGTCTGGGTCGCCTCGGGCGACTACAAGCGCGCTCCCGACCCGACCTGCGAGCCCTTCGAGGTCGTCCGCTGCGACACCTTCATCACCGAAGCCACGTTCGGGCGGCCAAGCTACCGCTGGGACGAGAGCGACACGGCCCGCGAGATCTTCGAGTGGTGGGAGGAGATGCGCGCCGAAGGACGCAACGCCGTGCTCTTCGCCTACGCGCTCGGAAAAACCCAGCGCGTGCTCGCCGAGCTGCTCGCGCACACCCAGCGCCGCGTCCTCGTCTTCGGCGAAGGCCACGAGCTCACCGAGTGCTACCGCCGGGCGGGCGTGCGAATGGTACCGACGGCCCCCCTCGAGAGCATGCCGGTCGACTCGGTGCTCCAGGGTGAGCTGGTCGTCGCGCCCCATTCGCTCGAGGCTTCGCCGTGGATGGCGCGCCTGCGCAACCCGTCGACCGCGTTCGCCTCGGGCTGGATGCAGACCGGCGCCTTTGGTTCGCGCGCACGCTACGAGCGCGGCTTCGTCATGTCCGACCACGCCGACTGGGACGGGCTCGTGCGCACCGCGCGCGAAACCGGAGCCTCGCGCGTCTACGTGCTCCACGGCGGCGAAGGGGCGTTCACGCGCCACCTGCGCACGTTCGGTATTCAGGCCTCGGTGATGCGCAAGGGCGCGCCGCACCTGCCCGTTCAAGGCGAGCTTTTCTCGCGCCGGTGAGCTATAGTCTCCCCATGTCGACTGACGCGAAAAACCGTGACCGCAGCCTGAGCGGCGCCCTCCTCGGCGCGCTCTTCAATCTCTGCCCGTACTGCCGCGAGGGGAAGATTTTCGCGAGCTTCCTCAAGATGAACGCGAAATGCCCGAGCTGCGGCCTCGTCTTCGAGCGCGAGCCGGGCTACTTCCTGGGCGCGATGTCGATCAGCTATTCGATGGGCTTCGTCGGAATCCTTCCCGTGTTCCTCATCCTGCTCTTCAAGGACGTCTCGCTTGCCTGGACGGTGGGCGTCCCGGCCGTCCAGATCGTGCTCATGTCGCCGTTCATGTTCCGTATCTCGCGACTCATCTACATCCACATGGACCGCCGGACGGACACGTGACCCTCCAGGTCCTGCGCTTTGCTCACGTCATGGCGCTGATCGTCTGGCTCGGCTGCGCCGCCGGCGAAATCGTCATGGAGCTCGTGCTCTGGCGCACGAAATCCGCCGCGCGCCAGCGCGCGTACATCGACCTCCATCGCATCGTCGACCTCACCGTCGAAGGCCCGGCGCTGCTGCTCACGCTCGTCACCGGCACGCTTCTGCTCTGGCAGCGGGGCTACCTTTCCGACACGAAGCTCTGGCCGCGCTGGCTCGAGGACAAGATCATCTGCGGCCTGGTCGTCGCGGCGATCAACATCGTCTGCGGTTTTTTCGTGATGGTCCGCGCGCGCAAGACCGACAATCTCCCGGGCAACGCGGCCCCGCTCTCCGATTCCACCATCCAGAGCTGGCATTACGCCGTGATCTCGACCTTCATCGGCGTGCCCTTCGCGATGATCGCCCTCTGGCTAGCCGTCAATAAGAGCTAAAAACCTAGACACGGGTGCTTGAAATTAATCCTGTCGGATCAAGGCTCGAGCCGAGCCCCGTTTTTGCATTTTCTACTCTCGGGAGAGAAATGCAGGTTTTCAGTCACCTCATCATCATCATAATGGCGGTAGCGCTCCTCGGCGCGCGCGAGCTTCGCGCCGGCGACGATTATGGAGTGCCTTGCCCGCCGGAGAACGCGGTGGGCTTCGCCAACCCTGCGGCGTTCGACGCCCTCGGCTACGTGCGCATGCTGGCCGTGCGCGCCAAATATGCCGATACGCCCCTCGTCCTGGCTCCCGTGCCGATCGCGACCGTATATCCGGTCTGGGTGCTGCCGCTGGAGCCGCTGGGCGAGCACGACAACGGGCCCGTGAAAGTTTCCCTCACCGAGATCGGCGCCGCGAAAGCCGAAAAGGCCGACGCCGGCGCGGCCACCGATCCACCCACCCAAAGCTCGCTTTACGTCGCCAAGATCGCTTTCAAGGGCGATGCGAAGCCCTCGATCGTCGCCAGCGGGCGCCGAGGCGACGGCTTGGCCGGCACCGGTACCGTCATGATCAAGGACGTCGTGACGATCAAGAGCAGCGCCGACCTCAACAACGCGGCCGGACCGAATTCGGCCACCACGGCCAACGTCAGGATCGTGAGAATCGACTTCAGCAACGGAACGACCTTCACCGCGCTGGGGCAGGCGGGCTTCGCCGTGAGGGGAATCCCCGGGTTCGGCACCGAGGGCTCGCTGCAATCAGGCGGCGGGTTCGAAGTCGCGGTTCCGACCGACAAGGACACGGGCCAGAAGATCCGTTTCCATCTGGTGCTCGGGCCCGGCTACAAGCTCAACGGCAGCGACAAAGGGATCGCCCCCTCGGTCAACGGCGGCGTCGAGCTCATGCTCTTCTGAGCGTGAGCGCGCCTACTGCTTCCAGTGCCAGTTCGGGTTGACGTAAAGCTCGAAGCCCTTGCGCTTCTGCGCCCTGAAATACCTGCGCAGGTCGCGATCCTTGTCCTTGCCCGGCGACTCCTGGATGACGATCATCTTCCCGTCGGGCTCGAACGCGGTGACGGGATAGTCGACCCCGTCCGAAAGACGGAAACGATCTTCGGCGCCGTGCTGGACGATGCGACCGCCCATATAACCATGCCGCCTGAAAGCCTCGTTCAGATCGGCGGCGGTCTCGACCTCGCCGGTGGTGATGTCGCCCTGGTCGGGATCGCTCAGCATCTCGCCCGCGGGACCATGCTTGCCGAAGGCGAGCATGTCGACGTCGGCGGTGATGTAGCCCCCCGTCTTCGGGTCGCCCAGCACCTCGATGACCTCGTCACCGGCTTTCACGTCGCTGGTCCACAACGCCTGGCCGCCGCGAACGACCGCCGTGCCGTGCGGCCCCTTGAGCGGAACCGGGATCGCATAGCCCTTCTCGATCGACTCGCGGTTCTTCTCGTCGTACTTGGCGATCTTCAGCTCGCGGTCTTTCGAGTCAGCGACGTGCGCGAGCTTGCTGTAGCGCTCGTGCACGGGAATGAAGCCGCGGTGCGGGCCCCAGTCGGAGCTCTTGCCCTTGATGTGCATCCCCTTCGTCGGAGCGCCCTCGGCCATGTGCACGTACGCGTCGGAGTTCACCGGCCGGTGCAGCAGCACCTCGTTGCGCGCATGCGCGATCTCCGAAAACGAGACGGCGACGAGCAGCTGCCCGAGCGAGCGTTTGTAGCTTTCGAGCGCCTCCTCGCTGCCATCGTGCACCTGCCGGCTGAGCTGCTCGAGCTGGCTCTTGAGATCCCCGCACCAGGCGTAGCTCACCGAGCTGCCGGGACAGGAGATGGCCGCGGCCTGTTTTTCGTAGCGAACGTATTCGAGCGGCTCCGAGGCGGGCCGGCGGCTCGCGCAGCCTCCCGTGGCGAGCGACACGACCGACAACACCAAAAAGATTTTTCCGAGGTTCATCCGAAAATTCTAACAGGGAACTTCACAGCTCGCTAGAGCCCACCGTACGGAAGGCGCGGCCCTCGAGCGCATCGCGCGAGGCGAAGCCCCAGACCCGGCTGTCGGCGCTGTTGTCGCGATTGTCGCCCAGGAAGAAGTAGCGACCGGCGGGAACCACGAGCTCGGTGGCGTCGCGAGCCGCCCTTTCGGGAAGCCTTTGGATGCGATGCAAGCGGCCACCGGCCTTCTCGTCGTAGGCGAAGCGTCCGCGGGCCGCGGCCAGGACCGGCTCGATTCCGGTCGAGCCGGCCAACGAAGTCTCGAGCGGCGCGCCGTTCACCTCGACGATGCCGTTGACCACCCGAACGCGGTCGCCAGGCAGGCCGATGAGGCGTTTGATGAGCCGGATCGACGGGTCGCGAGGGTCGCGAAAGACGATCACCTCGCCGCGCCGGGGCTCGCCGGTGCGAGCCAGCGATATGGTGGTGAACGGCAGCCGGAGATCATATGCCATCTTGTTGACCAGAACGTGGTCGCCGATCTGGATCGTAGGTTCCATCGAGCCCGACGGTACGATGTACTGGTCGGCAAAACTTGACCGGAAGGCGAAGACCCCGAGGACAATGATTCCCGTTGAGACATGTTTCCTGAACCCCTTCTTGATGTTTCCGACCAGCATCATGGGTTCGAGAATACGCTCGCCTGCTTAATTCCCCATTAAAACGGCATTAAAAAATTTTCACTCCTGTTAGACTTAGGCTTCATGCAGCACAGACGCTCGAACACCCTGGCCGCGCTCGCCGTCGTCGTCCTGTGCTATTGCGCCGTGCTCGCGCTCCAGCGGGCACGCCATCCGGGCGCCGACCCGGGCCGCTGGTTTCATCTCGGCATTTCCCATCTGGTCGCCGAGCACCCGCTGCTGAGAACGGTGCCGCAGGCCGAGGACATCGGCTGGGGAAATCGCTTCGTCGAGCCCGACTTTCTCTTTCACGTGCTTTCGGGCGTAGCCTACCGCGTCGGCGGCGATCGCGCGGTCGTCGCGCTGAGCCGCTCCATCGCGTGCGCGATGCTCGTCGCCTTTTTCCTCCTCGCGCGGCTCTGGGCCCCGCCCGCCGTGGCGGCGGCGCTCGTCGTCGCGACGACGCTCACGTCGCTGCACCTCGCGCCGCGCCTGTTCCAGGAACGGCCGCAGCTTGCCGCGATGGTCGCTCTTGCCGCGCTGATCGCCGGAGTCGTGCGCGGAAAGCGCGCCTGGGTCTTTTTCGCGGCGGCCGCGTTCGTGCTCACTCACCACGCCTACTTCGTGCCGGCGCTGACGATCGTGGCCGCGGTCGCCACGGCGAAGCCTCGGGACCAGCGCATGCTGGCTCTCGCGGGTTTCGGCGGAGTCGCGGCCGGAATCCTGCTCAACCCGCACTTTCCCCTGAACATCACGGGCGCCTACACCGAGCTGCGCATCGCCTTCTGGGGAATGCCCGATCCGGGAATGGAGCTCGAGCGCGAGCCGCTGCTTCGAGAGCCTTTTCTGCTCGTGCGCGCGTTCGGGCTGGGGCTTGCCTGCTGGCTTGCCGCGGCCTGGGCGTGGACGAGAACGACGGGAACCGCGAAAGAGCCGCTCTCGTTCCTTCTCGGCGCGGCCGGCGCGCTATGGCTTCTCGCCATCGAGAGCCCGAGCGCCGGAGATTACGCCCTGCCGGTTTCGGCGCTGGCGGCGGCGGCGGCCTGGCCCGTGCTGCGCGGCTTTCGCGTGGGGCGCCCCAGCGGCGCTTGGGCGCTCGCCGCGCTCGCGCTGGTTCAGCCGTTCGCGATCATCCGGCGGGAGCTTCGCGAGCCCCCCGAAGACCGGTACGCTCTCGTCGCACGCGCCGTTCGCGAAGCGCTCGACACTATTCCGGCGTCGGCACGCGGGCGAAAGGTTCTCAACTGCGAAACGGAGTACGGAGCGCTGACACTGTACGCGCGTCCCGACCTTCGCTTCGTCGACCTGCTCCATCCCCTCCTGCTCCGGTTCGCCGACGCTTCGAAATACGAGACCCTTCGCGCCCTGAAGCTCAGCATCGTCGGCGATCCGGTCTCGGTGGCCCATCGCGTGTTCGACGCCGACTATCTGCTCTGCCAACGGCCGGCGGTGAACGTCCAGCTGCGCTCCGACCCCAGGGCGCGCCTCCTGTACGACGATCCGGTGACGGAGGTGGCGCTGTTCGAGCTCGGCGCCGAGACGCATCGCGATCTCGTCAGCGCTTACGAGCTGCGGCTGCTCGAGCACGAGAAGGACGTCCATGACCCGACGGTCGTCGCGCGGTTTCCGAGGAGCGGCGAGGCCGTCTCCGCGAACCTGGTCGACCTGTTCGAACATTTCGGGGCCGGCACGCTGGGCGTTATCCGCTGCGCCTGGCTCAGGCCGACGCCCGCGCAGCTCGCCGCGCACGCGGGCGCCCGATCGATCAGCTTCGGCGGCGGCCCCCACACGCGTCTCTGGCTCAACGGCAGGTTGCTCCACTCTTCCGACCCTTACCTGCCCAGCCCGAAGATGGTCCAGAAGACGATCGCGCTACCGAAGCCGCTGAGCGCCTCGGATCGGCTCGACGCGGTCGTCTGCCGCAAAAAGGCCAGCTACTGGACGTTCGCTCTTTGGCTCAACTCCAAATAATGTTACGGTCGCGAGCATGCGACGCAAGACCTGGACATGGGCTTTGGGCGCTTTCTGCGCCACCGCGCTGCCCGCGATCGTCCCTCTGGCGCTGATCCACCACTACTACTGCTCCGACTGGCTCCTCCACCTCTGGCCGTCGGGCTTCAACGCCGTGTATTTCCGACACCACGTTCACCGCCGCGCTCGTCACCACCGCCATCTATCCCCTGACGAACCTCTACCACCGCGCGGCCGTCGCCGAGTTTTTCACGGGCTGCTTCCTGACGAGCGCTCTTTGTTGCTGGGTGATCCTGCTCCATGCCCGGGACCGCCGGACGATTCTCGTCTACGCGCCGTGGCTCGCGATGTCGCTCGCCAACATGGGCGGCAGCCACCCGATCACCTCGGTGTACTCGGTGCTGATTCTCACGCCCCTGTTTCTTCTCGCCCTTCCGAAATACCGCGAGCTGCCCCCGAAGCTGCGCGGCACCTTCTGGGCGGCCGTCGCCTTCGCGCTCGTCTTCGCCACGCTCGTCGACCTGGCCTCGGCGTACATGCTGGCCAAGTTCAGCCCGCTCGTCGGCGCCTCCCGCTCCGGCGGCTTGTTTCTCGTGCGAAGCGACGCCTGGTGGATGCGTTTCTTCCCGCTGCCGTTCGACAAAGGCTCGCTCATCCACGGCACGCACATCGACACGGCTTATCTCGAGCTGCAGCTCAACATGCCGCTGCTTTTCACCGCGGGCCTCGCGGCGGCGCTTGCGCGCGTCAGGCGTTCGAGCCCGCTTGCTCCTTTTCTCGCGGGAGCCGCCGTGGCGTTTCCGGTGCTCGCGTTCTTCTCGCTTTCGACGCTTCCCTGGCACTTCGTTCCGAAGCTTCTGCAGCTCATCCAGTTCCCGTATCGCCTCATCAGCTACTGCAACCTCATGCTGCTTGCCATATTGCTCGCCGCGCTGAGCGCCGGGCGCGAGAAGCTGGCCCGCAAGCCGGGCGAACGAACGCTGATCGCGCTCGTCGCGGTGGCGACGCTCATGTTCTGCGGCTTCGCCATCAAGCTCGTCCACGTCGGCGCGACGAAAACCAGCAAGGTCGCCGTCGGCGCGCCCTCCGACCCCTCCGAGCAGGAGGTTTACAAGGACTTCGCGTTTTACGCGCACTACACGCTCTTCGGCCTCCCCGAGCTGAAGAAGGCCGAGGTCGCCGCGTCGAAATGGGTCGAGCTGCCCCTCGGGGGAATCGGCCCGGAGTACGGCTTCATCAAGCCCGTCTCCGTCTCGGTCCCGAACGGCGGCTGGGTGAGGACCTCGCTTGCCGCCTTTACCTGGAACAAGCTTTTCGTCGACGGCAAGGAAGTCGCGCCGCCGGCCCTGCTCGTGCACGGCTCGCGCTACGCGGTGAAGCTCGCCCCGGGAGAGCACGTCCTGAGCGCCTCGATCGTGCCCGATCCGACGTGGCTGCTGCTCCGCTCGATCTCCTTCGTGACCTTGGCGCTCGGCACGTTGCTCTGTTTCGTCTCGCTATTCCGGGGCGTCAGCCCGGCGAGATCTTAAGCTCGCGCGAGCGATACGGCCCACGCCGCGAAAAGAAGAACGGAGAACCCGACCATGAATTTGTCTTTCATGGAGCGGATTCTCCGTCCGGGGGAGAGCCTTTGTCAAAACAGATCAGGGCGATAGCGCGTTTCCGATCTGCTGTCTCAGGTTGTCGTAGTCGCCGTTGTTGCGCGACCAGTTGAACTGATCCGGCACGATCGACTTCACGCTGGCCGCGAGCCCGGCGCTCGAGGCCCACTTGAAGTACTCGACGTCGTACTGGCCCTGCCGCATCGCCTTCATGCGGATCGACGCCACGGCCTGGTTCGACGTGAGCCCGTGCTGACCGGAGATGCCGGGGTAGAGCAGCGTTCCGTCGCCGTTCCCCCCGAACAGGTACTGCGACGTCCACGGGTCGAGCTGGCCGAAGGCCTCCGTGGAGTTGTAGTACAACGCCGCCTGCGCACCCATTGAGTACGCGACGAGCGAGAACGCGCGTCCGTTCACGTCCGGCTCGTCGAGCATCATGTCAGGCGTTCTGGTGAGATGGCCCGTCGTGCTGTTGGTGCACGAGCCGTGGCTCATGCAGCTTCCGTACAGCCAGTAGTTCGGCGCCTGGCTGTAATCCTGCCAGTGGCCGGACTGCTTGAACCACTCGAACACCACCACGAAGTGGTCGATCAGGCCGAGCAACGTGCTGTTCGGCTCGGTCGTCACCATCGTCTGCAAGTGCGGCGCGTACTGCCGCACGAGCTGCGCACGGGCGGCCGTGCCGCTCATGTCGCTCGGCTCGTCGGTCACGTACGCCCAGGCGTTTTTGAGACCGGGCTCGGCGAGGATCGCCTTCTCCCAGCCCTGCAGCTGCTGCTGCGTGGCCCAGGCATAGCCGATCCCGCTCGGGA
>JACQAX010000091.1 GCA_016194795.1 Deltaproteobacteria bacterium
CAACGCCGCGATCGCGAACGCGTAGAAGGCGACGAGCTCGACCTCCATCTGGCTGGTCACGGCGTGCGAGAACACGCCGACGTTCAGCGCGGTCGCCGCGCCGAGCAGCAGGCCCGCCTTGTCGTTCCAGCGCTTGCGCCCGAGCTGGTGGATGGCGAGGCCGGCGAGCAGCGCGAGCAGCCCGTTCATCCAGGTGCCGGCGAGCAGGTGGTTGCCGAAAAAGAGCATCCCGAGGCGCGTGAGCACGTAATGGAGCGGCCCCTTGAAGTAGCTGGGCTCGTCGGCCAGAGTCTGGACGAACCAGTGCCCGGCGCGCGCCATCTCGACGGACTGCGAGACGTAGACTTTCTCGTCGCCCGCCATGCGCAGCACGCGCACGTCGAGGAACGGCACGAGCGCGACGAGGATCGCGAGGGCGAGAAAGGCGCGCGTGGAGATTTTATAGAGTAGTTTGGTCATCGAGGTTTACGTCGGATCCAGACCGCAAGATCGCCCCATTCCGGGAAATGGGCAAGGAATTTCACGTTCGGCGCGTCGCCCGGCGGCGGCGTGTTCGAGTCGTTGCGGCTCGCGTCGGCGACTCGCGGATCGTAGTCGGTGATGTGCGAATAAAACACGTCGCCCGGCGGCCAAGGGCAACGGGCATCGGGCTTCGGGCCCGGCGACGAGAGCCAGAGAAAACGGAAAGGCTGGCCGAAGCGATCGTCCTCGACCCACGGCGTGCGGCTCAGGCATCCCGTTTCGAGGCCCCAGGCGAAAAGCTTCTGGAAGGGCCGGAAGTCGCGACCGTTGTCGTGGTACGGGCCCGCGGTGAACTCGATCGTCGTCGAGCCCGAATGCTCGAAGCGCGCGAGGTACTCGTGCTCGAAGGCCCAGAGATTCCAGGCCGCGAAGATGACCGCGATCTGGAGCTGCGCCTTCCTCGAGTGGATGCGCGCGAGCCGCTGCGAAGCCCAGATCATCGCGAGAATCGTCGGCACCGTGTAATAGCGGGGCGACTGCTTGAGGATGAGGATGCTCGCGACGAGAAACGTAGCGACGAACGCGCCCCAGACCAGGCTCGGTGAAAGATGGTAGCGCTCGCGCAGCTCGTCGTGCCGGCGCTCGTCGACGTGCGCGCCGCCGAACAGCGTGCGGGCGCGCGTGTTGAGCTGCATCGCCATGAGCATGAGGAAGATCAGCGCATTCAGCGGCATCCACCGGACGTTGTCGAGGTGCCCGGTGGCCTGGGCATAAGGCCAGGGGCCGTTCCATAAGAGCGCGACGAAGCCGACGAGAAACGGGAGCGCGCAGACGAACGCGAGCTTCGAGAGGCGCATCGCCCTCCGCGGCCACCGTTGCCAGAGGCTGTAGCCGCGGATCCAGCGCGGCGTGAGCGCTGCCCACGCGGCCGTGCAGGCGAGCGCGCCCGCCAGCGCGAGCGGCGAGGCTTTGCCGAGCCCCAGCCCCATGCGCACGGGAAGGGGAATGAGCAGCAGCGCGACTACGGTGATGAGCGCCTGCGAGCGGCGCGAGCGGAACTCGGCCGGAAACGAGCGCGCAAGGGCGAAAAGGCCCGCGGCGAACACCGAGATGAAAAGCACGTGGCTGTACGTGCCGGCGACGATCGATGCGGCGACGAGCACGGGCGAAAGAACGGGCCGGCGCCGCCACAGCGCCAGCCCCCAGACCAGCACCGCGAAGCAGAGCGAATGAAACCCCGTCACCTCGACGTGGAAACGATGGTCGTGCACCGCGAGCGGCAGCAGCGCCCACATCAACGTGAACCACGCGACGGCCGCGCGTTCGCCGAGCCACCAGAGCAGCGCCGCGAGCAACGCGAGCGAGCCGAGGTTCATCGCCGCGTAAGCGCCGCGCATGGCCTCGAGCGACGGGCCGAAGGCGCGGAAGACGAGCGCGAGAAGATAGTGAACGATCGGCGTGGTGTAGCTGTTCATCGCCTCGGTAGGGCGGAAGCCGGGCTCGGTCGCGATGCGGTTGGCGAAGTTTCCCTGCCAAGCCTCATCGAAGTGCAGCCCCGGTACGGAGGTGAGCTGCGTGAGCTGCGTGTACGCCGCGAGCCCGAAAAGCGCGATGACGAGAGCGGCCTGTAGCTTTTTGTTGCCCATTACAGGTCGATGACGATCGGCATGACCACCGGCTTTTTGCCGAGCCGCGAGTAGAAATAGCGGCGCAGTCCGATGCGGATCTCCTCCTGAAGATCGACGGGCTTCGAGCGCTCGAGCGCGGCGACGTCATCCATGATGGCGAGCACGACCTCCTTGGCCTTCTCGAACAGGTCGCCCTCGGTGCCTTCCTCGAGCAGCCCGCGTGTGAGGATGTCGGGCCCGGCCATCACGCGCTTGCTCACCGAGTTGCGGATGAGCACCATGAAGACGATGCCGGTCTCGGCCACCTTGCGGCGGTCCTTGATCGTGACCTTCGCGACGTCGCTGCCCGACTCGCCCTCGATGAAGACGCGGTTCTCCTCGACGTGGCCGGTGATCCTGAGGCGGTCGGGCGTGAGCTCGAGGATGTCGCCGTTGACGGCGATCACCGCGTTCTCTTTGGGTACGCCGTTCTCGCGCGCGAGCCGGGCGTGCTTCACCAGATGCCGGTACTCGCCGTGCACGGGGATGAAGAACTTTGGCTTCGTCATCTTGATCATCGCCCGCAGCTCGCCCGCGTTGGCGTGGCCCGAGACGTGGATGTCGGCCACCGACTCGTACATCACGTCGGCGCCTTGCCTGAAGAGCGAGTTGATCATGCGGCCGATGGCCTTCTCGTTGCCGGGGATGAACTTGCTCGACATCACGACGAGGTCGCCCTCGGTGAGCTTGATGTTCTTGTGCTCGCCCGCCGAGATGCGCACGAGCGCCGAGCGGTACTCGCCCTGGCTGCCGGTCGACAGCACGATCACGTCCTTGCGCGGGTAGCGCTCGATCGCGTCGACGCTGATCAGCACGCTGTTGAGGTTGTCGAGGTAACCCGACTCGTGGGCGATGCGCGTGTTCTGCTCCATGCTGCGGCCGAGCAGCGCGACCTTTTTCCCGAGCTTGCCGGCGAGCTCGAAGACCTGGCCGATGCGGCCGATGTTCGACGCGAAGACGGCGACGAGCGTGAGGCCGGTGGGCTTCGAGAAGATCTCCTCGAACTTGTGAAAGATGCGCTCTTCCGAGAGCGAATGCCCGTCGCGCTCGACGTTCGTCGAGTCGCTCATGAGCAGCAGCACGCCCTCGTCGCCCGCTTTCTGGAACGGCTTCGGGTCCATCGGGTCGCCGTAGTAGGGGCTCGAGTCCATCTTGAAGTCGCCGGTGAACACGATCTTCCCCAGCGGCGTGTCGATGAACAGGGCCATCGCCTCGACGATCGAGTGGTTGACCGACACCGCGGTCACCGTGAAGTGCTTGAACTTGATCGGCACGCCGGGCTCGATCGTCTCGAACTCGGCGTCGATCTCGTGCTCGGCGAGCTTCGACTCGATGAGCTTGCCGGCGAAGTTCGTCGCGTAGATCGGCGCGGGGTGGCTCTTGAGCGCGAACGGCAGCGCGCCGATGTGGTCCTCGTGGCCGTGCGTGATCACGTAGGCCTTGATGCGGTCCTTGTGCGCCTTGAGATACGACATGTCGGGGATCATGAAGTCCACGCCCAGCATCTGGAGATCCGAGAACATCACGCCGCAGTCGACGACGATGATCTCGTCCTCGTACTCGAACATCATGCAGTTGAGGCCGATCTCTCCGAGGCCGCCGATGGGGATGATCTTGAGGGAGCTCTTTCCCTTGGTGGCGCTCACGCGAGCACCGCCCGGATCCTGCTTGCCACGACCTCGGACGAGACGTCCGACTCCTCGCCGACCATGAAGTCGGCGTACTGGCTCGTCGGCTCGAGGTACTGGCGGTGCATCGGGCGAACGGTGTCGTAGTACTGGCTGATGATGCTGTCGAGCGAGCGGCCGCGCTCCTTCACGTCGCGGTGGAGGCGGCGGATGAAGCGGATGTCGGCGTCGACGTGCAGGAAGATCTTGAGGTCGAAAAGCGAGCGGATCTCCTCGTCCCAGAGCGAGTAGATGCCGTCGAAGATGCAGACCTTGGCCGGGCCCAGGATGTCGGTGCGCGGCTGGCGCGTGCTCGTCACGAAGTCGTAGGCGGGGACGTGGATCGGGTTGCCGGCCTTGAGCGACTGGAGCTGGCTGCGCATGAGCGGCCAGTCAAAGCTGTCGGGATGGTCGTAGTTCGGCTTTCCCTTCACGAAATGCTCCTTGGGTTGCACCGGAAGGTAGTACGAATCCTGATGCAGATGGACGACCTGGTCCGATC
>JACQAX010000092.1 GCA_016194795.1 Deltaproteobacteria bacterium
TTCACCGGCCTCGGCATCGCGCTGCTTGCGCGCGGAAGCATCCCGGGGCTCGTCTTCGCGGCGCTGCTCTTCGGAGCCCTTCACAAAGGCGCGCTCGACCTCGACCTCGAGACCGAGAAGGTCACGCGCGACCTGTCGGCCGTGATCCAGGCGCTCATCCTCGTCGCGCTCGCGGCTCAGCCGGCGATCGCCGGGGCGTTTGACCGCGTCGCGGCCCGCTTCGCGAAGAAAAAGGAGCGCGCATGACGGCCTTCGTCTCGTTCATCCTCACCGCGCTCCGCCTGAGCACGCCCCTCTCGTATGCCGCGCTCGGCGGCTACTGCAGCGAACGCTCGGGCACGATCAACATCGCGCTCGAGGGCATGATGCTCATGGGCTCGTTCACCGCCGCGGTCGTCGCGCAGAAAACGCATTGCGCGGCCTATGGCGTGCTCGCCGGCATCGGCGGCGGGATGGCGCTCGCCGCGCTCCACGGCTTTCTCTGCATCACCCTTCGCTCAGACCAGATCATCAGCGGCATGGCCGTGAACTTTCTCGCGATGGGCCTGCCGCCCGTCATCAGCAAGGCGCTCTACGACATGTCGGGTGGCACGCCGATGCTCCAGACCAGCGAGCGCGTGGCCTCGTGGTTCGGCGTCTCGCCGCTCGTCGCCGGCGCGTTCGTCGCGGCGGCCCTCCTGATTTTCATCCACCGAAGCTCGCGCCTCGGCCAGTACCTGCGTTTCGCCGGAGAGCACCCCGACGCGCTCCAAAGCCAGGGCGTGAGCGTCAGGCGCGTGCGCTGGCTCGGCGTGCTGCTCGCGGGCGTCCTGTGCGGCCTGGCGGGCTCGTATCTTTCGATCGACCACGGCGGCGGCTTCGCGCGCAACATGACGGCGGGCCGCGGGTACATCGCGCTGGCGGCCCTCATCATCGGCTGCTGGACGCCGCACGGCGCGCTCATCGCCGCGCTCGCCTTCGGCCTGATCGACGCCTCGCAGATCCTGCTCCAGGGCACGACGTTGCCGTTCGGCCTGTTCGGCGGCCAGACGGTGCCCGTCCAGTGGATCCAGATGCTGCCTTACATCGCGACGCTCGCGATCCTCGCGGGAGCGGCCGGCGGAAAAACCAGCCGGCGCTTCCGGGCTCGCCCGCCCAAAGCGCTCGGGACGCCTTTCTAGCATGGAGCGCCGCCTTGCCATCGAGGGCATGACCTGCGCGTCGTGCGTCGGCCGCGTCGAAAAAGCCCTGAACGGCGTTCCGGGAGTCGAGCGCGCCACGGTGAATCTCGCGACCGAGCAGGCGAGCGTCGTAGCGAAAGGCGAGCTGCCCGTGGAGACGCTCGTCGCGGCCGTGAAAAGCGCGGGCTACGGCGCGCGCGAGCTAAGCGAAGACGCCAAGCCGGCCGACGACGCGCGCTTCAAGGGAAACGAGACGTGGAGAGTCGCGCTCGCGGCCGCGCTGAGCGCGCCGCTGGTCGTGCCGATGCTGCTGATGCCGCTTGGCGTGCACTGGATGGCGCCGCTTCCCGTGGAGGCGGCGCTCGCGAGCGTCGTGCAGTTTTTTCTCGGCGCGCGCTTCTACCGCGCCGCCTGGGCGGCCCTCAAGGCGCGTTCGGGCAATATGGACCTGCTGGTGGCGCTCGGCACGTCGGCCGCGTTCGCGCTGCGCTACTTCGAGAGCTCGTCGGTCGTCATCACGCTCGTGCTGCTCGGAAAATGGCTCGAGGCCCGCGCCAAGCGCCAGACCACCGAGGCGATCCGCGCGCTGCAGAAGCTCCGCCCCGAGCGCGCGCGCGTGCGCCGGGACGGCCGCGTCGTCGAGCTGCCGCTCGCCGACGTGCGAACGGGCGACGTCGTCGCCGTGAGGCCCGGCGAAAGATTTCCGGTCGACGGCGTCATTGCCGAAGGCACGGGGCACGTGGACGAGTCGCTGCTCACCGGCGAGAGCCTTCCCGTGGCCAAAGAGCCGGGAGACCGCGCGACCGCCGGCGCGCTCAACCTCGACGCCTTCATCCTCATGACCGTCACCGCCGTCGGCGCCGAGACGACGCTCGCGAGAATCATCCGCATGGTCGAGAGCGCGCAGACGGGAAAAGCTCCGGTCCAGCGCCTGGTCGACCGCGTAAGCGAGCTCTTCGTGCCGGCGATCGTGCTGCTGGCGGCGCTCACGATTGTCGCCTGGGGCCTTCTGCGGGGCGACTGGAACCTGGCCGTCGTCAACGGTGTCGCCGTGCTCGTCATCGCCTGCCCGTGCGCGCTCGGGCTGGCCACGCCCGCGGCGATCATGGTGGGCACGGGCGCGGCCGCGCGCCGGGGCATCCTCATCAAGGACGCCGAAGCGCTCGAGCTCACGCAGGGCCTAAAAACGATCGCCTTCGACAAGACGGGCACTCTCACCGAAGGACGGCCGGCGATCGAGCGCATCCAGGCGCTCGGCGTCGCTGAAAACGAGCTCATTCGCATCGCGGCGAGCGTCCAGGCGAAAAGCGAGCACCCGCTGGCGCGCGCCCTCGTCGCGCTGGCCGCCGAGCGCGAAGCGGGCCTGGCCGACGCGGTCGGCGCGCGCGCGATCGCGGGTCGCGGGATCTCCGCCCAGGTCGACGGCCGGCAGATCGCCATCGGAAACGCGCGGCTCATGGCCGACCTGGGCATCGAGGCCACCGCGCTCGCCGACGAAACCCACACCGTCTCCTGGATCGCCGAAACCTCTCCCACCAAGCGGCTTCTCGGAGTCGTGTCGTTCAGCGACCCCGTCAAGCCGACGGCCCGCGAAGCCATCGCGCGCCTGGGCGCCCTCGGCGTGAAGACCGTGCTCATCACCGGCGACAACGCCGGCACCGCCGCGCGCGTCGCCGCCGAGCTGGGAATCGTCGAGGTGCACGCCGGTATCCTGCCCGCCGAGAAAGCCGGCATCGTCGCCAGCCTGCGTGCCCGCGACGGGCTCGTCGGAATGGTCGGCGACGGCCTCAACGACGCGCCGGCGCTTGCCGCGGCCGACGTCGGCTTCGCGCTCTCGACGGGCACCGACGTGGCGATGCACGCCGCGGGCGTCACCCTCATGCGGGGCGAGCCGGCGCTCGTCGCCGACGCGGTCCTGCTCTCGCGGCGGACGTACCGGAAGATCCGCCAGAACCTGTTCTGGGCCTTCGTCTACAACGTCGTCGGAATCCCGCTCGCGGCGTCCGGCCACCTGAGCCCGATGATCGCCGGCGCCGCGATGGCCTTCAGCAGCTTCAGCGTCGTGGCGAACGCGCTCCTCCTCCGCCGCTAGGCAATTTCGACCGAAGACTTTTTCGGCGAACGCGGGGTATCATCAGGGGGATATGCTGCGATCCCCGCTCACCCTCGTCGTCGCGACACTGCTTGCGACCGCCGCGCCTTGCGCCCGCGCGGGCTTCTCGCTCACCCCGCAGACGCTCATCGACGCGACCAACGAGGCGGTGGGCGACATCGGAGCGCTCGCGGGCCTCGGCGCCGACCTCCACATGTACGAGTCGGTGTATCCGTACGGAACGACGAAAGGCGTCGACGTCGGCGCCTCGCTCACGGCGATCGCCATGCCGGGCTCGGCGACGAACGCGCTGACGAAGCTCGGGATCAGCAACATCCCGCACTACCTTCCGATCCCGAAGGTGAACATCCAGAAGGCCTTCGGCGCCAAGATCGTCGTGGGCAGCGAGTTCATCCCGTCGATCAAGATCCAGGGCAACACGGTTTACATGTACGGCTTCGACGCGCAGTGGACCGCCATCGACCGCTACGGCATGCCGCCCATCGCCTTCCGCGCGCAGTTCAACTATTCGAACCTCGTCGTCGTCAGCGCCGCGACCTACGGAGGCGACGTGGTGACGGGCTGGAAGCTTCCCATCTTCGACGTCTTCGGCGGAGCGGGCTATCGCTTCGTCAACGCGAAGGTGAGCAATCCGACCAGCACGATCCCGACCGTGCCCGGCGTCAACCTCGACGCGACGCTCGACTCGGGCCATTTCTTCGCCGGTACGACCGTAGTGGCGGGCTTCGCGCGCCTGACGGCCGAGGCCGATCTTACAACCCGAGGGGTGAACACCTATGGAACAAAACTCAGCTTCTTCTTTTAAGACGATCGCGCTCGCCGCGCTCCTGGTCGCGACGATGCCGGCGTGCAGCCTGTCGCCGGAGATGGCCAAGAGCTTCAACGAGTCGATCGGCAAGACCATCGGCGTGAAGCTCCAGGTCGACCCCACGCCGCCGAAGCCCGCCCCCGTGAAAAAGGCCGACGCCGAAGAGGAAGAGCCGAGCCCCGACAACCGCGCGATGAACGCCGAGTTCATCCGCGAGATGATGCGCGTGACGGTTCTGCGCGACCTGCGCTCGCACGAGGAGTTCAACGGCCTCATGAACGTGCTCGATCAGGGCGGCCACTACGAGGCGCTCTACAACGGCGTCATCTACGCGGCCGAGTACCGCGAGCGCGAGAAGGGCATCGCGCCCGTGGCCGCGCTGAAGGCTTACGCCGAGATCATGGCGCAGATCACGCTCGACCAGAAATACGACCCGCTCAAGATCCAGCGCCCCGAGGGCGCCGAGCCGACTCCGGCCGGCACCGACATCGCCCCGCCGCAGCCGAGCGAGCCCGAGCGCATCGCGCTCCTGAACGACCTCGAGCGCGAAGCGATCACCAAGTCGCCGTTCTACATGAAGCGGCGGATCGGCGAGGAGGTGCTCAAGACGATCGACCTCAAAAAAGAGTATCGTGAAAAGCTCGCCACCTGGTACGCGCGCTTCACGGTCTTCCTCAACAAGCGCGGCGTCGACTTCGCCGTCCCGCTCCGCAACAAGACCGATGAGTACTTCCATTACAAGTGGGCTCTCGACGCTCCCGAGGATCGGCTGAAGTGGGAGTGCCTCAATCGCATCCACCGCGTGATCAACGCCGGAGCCGGCATGCGCGAGCCCGCGCCGTCGCCCGCGCCCGCCGCCGCTCCGGTGGCGAACGCGAATCCCGGCGCCGCCGCGCCGGCCACCGCGCCCCCGGCCGCGCAGCCTCAGCCGAAGTAGTCGTTCCCGATCTGAACGCCCATTTCCTGCAGGTCCTTGAGGAAGGTGGGAACGAACCCGAGCGCCTTGGCGACGCCGTCCTCCTCGCTCTTGAGCTCGAAGATGTCCTGCAGGAGGATCGTCTCGCCTTCCATGCCGGTGACCTCGGTCACGTGCGTGATCTTGCGCGCGCCGCTGCGAAAGCGGCGGATCTGGACGATCATGTCGATCGAGCTGGCGATGTACTTGCGCATCGCCGAGAGCGGCAGGTCGACGCCGGCCATCGAGACGAGCGTCTCGAGGCGATAAAGCGCCTCGCGCGGGCTGTTGGCGTGGAGCGTGGTCATGCTGCCGTCGTGGCCCGTGTTCATCGCCTGCAGCATGTCGAACGCCTCGCCGCGCCGGCACTCGCCCAGGATGATGCGGTCGGGGCGCATGCGCAGGGCGTTGGCGACGAGCTCGCGCGCGTCTATCGGAGTCGCCGAGCCGTCGCGCGGCCGCGACACCATGCGCACCGAGTTCTCGTGCTGGATGAAGATTTCGGGGGTGTCCTCGATCGTCACGAGGCGCTCGCTCCGCGGGACGAACTGGCAGAAAAGGTTGAGGAGCGTCGTCTTGCCGGAACCCGTGCCCCCCGAGACCAGGATGTTGCGGCGGCCGACGACGCAGACGTTCAGGAAATAGCCGAGCCGCTGGTCGAAGGTGTGGTTGGCCATGAGATCGTCGGCGCTCGGGCGCCGTTTCGGAAATCTCCGGATCGTCACGGCCGCGCCGCCGACCGTGAGCGGCGGCACGATGATGTTGACGCGGGAGCCGTCGGGAAGCGTCAGGTCGGCATAGGGCCGCTCGTTGGTGAGCTGGCGCCCGCCCGACTCCGTGATGTTCTTGACGATCTTGAGCAAGTCCTCGTGCGTCGGAACCTTCAGGCCCGACGCGACGAGCTTTCCCGCCTTCTCGATGAACACGTTGCGCGTGTCGTTGATCATCACTTCCGTGATCGAGTCGTCTTTGAACAGGGGATTGAGGATCCCGAGATCCGGCATGACCATGCCTTTAATTATGACGCCATTTCGACTAAAGTACGAGTATGCGCCCTCTCGCGACCGGGAAGAAAATACCATGCAAAAGCTGACGTACCGGGTTCCGGCCGCCGCCGCCGGCATGCGCCTCGACCAGGCCATCGCCCAGAGCCCCGACGCCGCCGAGCTCAAGCTCTCGCGCACGCTGATCCGCAAGCTGCTCGTCGCCGGCGCCATCTACGTCAACGGCAAGCGCATCCGCGTCGCCTCGCGCTCCGTGCGCGGCGGCGAGACCATCGACATCTACTACGACCGCGAGCGGGCGCCCGAGAAGGCGCCGGCCGAGAAGTTCCTCCCCCTGCGCGTGCTCTATGAGGACGAAGCCGTCATCTGCTTCGACAAGCCGGCCGGCTTGCCCACCCAGCCGACGGTGGACGAGGCGCGCGCCAATCTTTTCGAGCTCGCCCAAAAGCAGCTCACCGAGCAGCTGGGCAAGCCCGCCTACCTCGGCCTGCACCACCGCCTCGATCGTGACACGTCGCGCTGAAAAACCCGAAGGGCCGGCTCGAATCCTTTTTGGACGAGGTCGGGCGCAAGGGCAAGGTCGCGATGTTCGGCTCGGTGAACAGCGGCGGAAAAAAAGCGATCACCGACTTTCTCGTGCTCGGCTCCGACGGCCGGCGCTCGCTCGTCGAGGTGAGCATCACGACGGGACGCACCCACCAGATCCGCGTGCACCTCTCCGAGCTCGGGCACCCGATCGTGGGCGACACGCTCTACGGCTCGCCGGTCGAGAACTACAACAGGCTCGGCCGTTTCCTGCTCCACGCCCACGCGTTGACGTTCGAGCACCCGGTCACGCGCAACCTCGTGCGCGTCGAGAGCCCGATCCCGCGCGAGTTCCGCCTGTAACGCTCAGATTCCGTAAAGACGCCGGATCTCGGCGTCCGAGGGAACATGGTGCGTGTACCGGGCGTTGATCTCGTGCCAGACCAACAAAGGCTCGAGGCATGCGTGCGTCTTGATCAGCTCTTCGACGACCCGGTGCTGCACGTCGTACGCATGGCGCTCGCTGGCGAAGCGCAGCTCCCTGATGTTTTTTGGCACATTCCGTGCGAGCTCTTCCAGGAGCTTGCGATACTCGTCACGGGCCTGCTCCGAGAGATAGCCCTCGATCAGCGCGCCGCCGTCGGTTTTGGGATTGCGTTTCTTGAGCTCGACCACCGATTCCAGCTGCTGTTTGGTGAGCTTCAGCTTGAGAAACGCGCCGATCTTGTCCCTAAGCTCGTTGATGGCCAGCTCGATTTTCCGCATCGACTCGTCCAACGCGTGGTCGGCCTCGTGGATGAAGACCAGGCCCAGCACTCCGAGCGTCGAGTTGTCCTTGATGAAGATCATGTGCTTCGGCGCGAGATAGAACGCCTCGGCCCGCTCTACAAGGGATGCGACACTTGGGAAATCCCTTTTCACCGCCTCGAGCGACGCGGCGTCCAGCTTGACGAGCTTGAGCTCGCCTTTGGCGAGCTTTTCCTTGACCCGCGCGACGATCGGGCGGGCCATGGCGGAGTGCTCGAGAAATTTGAACATCAGGCTCAGGTCCCGCGTTGAGGCGCCCTTTTCCAGCCCCAGGCACTTCGGCGGAGACGCGGCAGTCATGTACTCGGGCGCCGGACGCAGGACCCGGGTCACCTTCCCATGCAGGAGCGTCAGCGGAATGGGCCCTTTGAACCGGCTGTCGTTCGCGTGGTCGCGATTATCGCCGATCACGAAGAACGTGCCCGCCGGAACCTTGATCGCCTTGTAGCTCTTCGTGCTCGGAACCGCCTTGTAGTCGGCGGCCGCGCCGTTCACCAGGAGCTTGCCGTCGCGAATCTCCACGGTGTCGCCCGCCAGCCCGACGACGCGCGAGATGAAGTAAAACTTGTCTTCATACGCGACGACGTCGCCCCGGGCCGGCATTGTCCCGGCCGTGTCCATCTCGAACACTTCGTCTTTCTCCAGGAAAGGCTTCATCGAGCTGCTGTTCATGCGCGAGAGCTGACCCGCGAGCGCGTGCGGCGACACCGCGAGGAACGCCAAAAAAGAGACTGCCGCGAAGCTTCGCATCGTGAACCGAGCGTATCATGGAAAGATAGTCGTATACAGGTCCCGGGCGGCTCACTGCTGCGCGACGGCCTTCAGGAACGCCGGCCGCTCCCGGTTGCGATTCACGTACCCCGTGATCTTCGGATATTTCGCGAGGATGTCGGTGTGGGCGATCGGCCCCAGGCTATGCGTCATCAGAATGTCGCAGACGCTGAAGTCCGCCCCCATGAGATAGGCGTTCTTCTCGAGGTGGCCTTCGACGGCTTTCAGCGAGTCGACGAGCGACTCGAGCGCGGCCTCGCGAAGCACCGGAGCCTCGGGCTCGCCTTTATAGAAAAAGTCGGCGACGAAAACACGGACCGTGTACGCCTCGACCATCGTGACGGCGGCGAACATCCACTGGTCGTGGCGCGCACGCTCCGGCGTGCCATGCTTGGGGATGAGCTTTCCGTGCTTGTCGGCGATGTACGTGCAGATCGCGCCCGACTCGAACATCCTGAGCGCGCCGTCCTCGAGCGCGGGAACTTTTCCGAAAGGGTTGAGCGCCAGGTACTGCGCCGACTCCTCCTCGCCCTTCTCGAGATCGAGATAGTGCAGCTCGTACGGCGCACCGAGCTCCTCCAGAAGCCAAACGGGACGCAGGTGGCGGACCAGCCCTTTGATGAACGGCAATGGGGCGCGAAGGCCGTAGACTTTCATATCATCTCCAATGTGAAGGCAGCCAGAGCACGTCGTTGATATCAGCCGCGCCCGTGAAATACATCACGATTCGATCGACACCCATCGCGATGCCCCCGCTCGGCGGCATCTTGGCGACGGCCGCGAGAAACTCCTCGTCGATCGGGCTGGCCGGAAACTCGTCGCCGTAGAGTTTCTTCCGCAGCGCCATGTCCTTCTCGAAGCGCCGGCGCTGCTCGCGCGCGTCGACGAGCTCGTCGAAGGCGTTGCCGAGCTCGAAGCCGCCCGCATACACCTCGAAGCGCTTGGCCCACTTGAAGCCGCGCTCGTCGGTGACGAGGTTCGAGAGCGCCGCCTGGCTCTCGGGATAAAGATATACGATCGCCGGCATTCCGAGCGCCGCCAGCCCCGGCTCGACCGCGTTCATCATCACGAGGAAAAACAGGTCGTCCCACTGCTGGGGCGGCGACGCGCGCCCGAGCCAGCCGCGCTCGACGCAAACCGCGCGCAGCGCCTCGGCGTCGAAAAGCTTCGTGAGCTCGAGCCCCGCGAACCGGCGAAAGCACTCTTCGATCGTGAAGCGCGGCCACGGCCGCGGCAGCGGCGGCGCGCCCGGCACGACGCGCGCGATCGCCGCGAACAGCTCCTCGACGTCGCTCATGATCGCCTCGTACCCGCTGTTGGCGCGGTACCATTCGAGCATCGTGAACTCCGGATTGTGCGTGTGGCTCCGCGGCTCGAGGCGGTACGCCTTGCAGAGCTGGAAGATGCGCTCATAGCCGTCGGCAAGCAGGCGCTTCATGGCGAACTCCGGGCTCGTCGGGAGAAAAACCTTTTCGCTCGAAAGTGGGTGCCTCGCTTCGATGGGGCGGATGTGCGGCTCCATACCGGGCGACTGGACGAGGCTCGGCGTGTCCGTCTCGAGAAAGCTCTTCGAGTGGAAGAAGTCACGGATCGCACGAATAATCTCCGACCGGGTCCGTCGCCTATCTGTCATATTTGTCGTCCTGCGGTATCAAGAAGTGTTGCGAGACGCAACACTCGCCCGCTTTTCTGCTGCTTCCTGCGACAGGAAAAACCAGCCTAACCTATCTAAACATTTGGAACTTTTTGGTTAGACAATGGCATTTGGTTTGAACTAGTAGTTGTATAAGACCTGTTTAACGGTCTTATGACTTTTAATAACCTGAAGGAGATTCAAATGAAAAAGTATATCGTTGCGATCCTCGCCGCCATGTTCGCTGTCAGCGCTTTCGCCGCCGACACCACCACCTCTGCTCCGGCTGCCAAGGCTTCGAAGCCGGCCGCTGTGAAGAAGGCTAAGAAGGGCAAGGGCAAGAAGAAGGCTAAGAAGGAAAAGGCTGAAGGCGAAAAGAAGGCCGACGCTCCGGCTACCGACGCGCCGAAGGGCGAAGAAAAGAAGGCTGAGTAAGCTTTCGACGCGATCAATTTATTTGATCCGCTCAAAACCGGGTGGCGCAAGCCATCCGGTTTTTTTTTACCCAATCGGTTAATCTTGTAAGCACATGGCGCAGCTCCCGCACTTCATTACCGCTCCGCTGCAACGACTCTCCAAAGCCGCCGAGCGCCTGAGCCTCGGCTGGAAGATCTATCTCTCGCTTGCCGCCATCTTGCTCCCGGTTTTCGCGCTGACGATCTTCGTGCAGACCCAGGTCATCAGCCCGCTGCTCGAGGAGGAAGTTCGCCAGATCGGCATCTCGGTCTGTCGCTCGCTTTCGATCGACATCGCCGCAGGCCATCTGCTCGCGCGTCCCGAGGAGCTCGAGTCGCGCCTCATCGAGATGACCTGGCAGCAGCCCAGCATCGTCCGCCTCGACGTGCTCGTGCGCGACCCGAGCCAGCCTTCGCTGCCCGGGCCGATCACCCTTCCCCAGGCTTACAAAGTCGTCGCGACGAACGTCGTCGAAGACACGCCGTTCGACGCTTCCACGCTCAACGTCGAGGACAGCCCGCGCACCGAGCTTCGGCGCTCCGAGAATCGCGGCTACTGGGAGGTGATCTACCCGATCAAGGACAAGACCCATCGCCGCCCCACCGGCTATATCCACGCCGAGGTTTCGCTGCAGCTCGTGCACCAGGTCGTCGGCATCTTCTCGCGAGTCGCGCTGATGGGCGCGCTGCTCGCCATCGGCCTTCTCATCGGCCTGCTCTCGTATTACCTGCGCCGCATGATCGGCAACGAGCGCAAGCTCCGCAAAGCCGAGATCGAGAACTTCGAGCTCACGCAGCAGCTCCACGAGACGCAGCGCCAGCTCTTCCTCAACGAGAAGCTCGCGATCATGGGCCAGCTCACCGCGAGCTTCGCGCACGAGATCGGCACCCCGCTCAACAGCCTTTCGGGCCACCTGCAGCTCCTGCGCGACGGCGTAAAAGAGTCGGAGTCGGGCCGCCTCGAGATCATCAACTCGCAGGTCGCGCGCATCGAGGGCATCGTGAAGGACTTTCTCGCGTCGACGCACATGCCGCAGCAGCAGAAGCAGCTCGTCGACGTCGCGGCGCTCGTCGAGCGCATCACCAAGCTCGTGGCGCCGCGCGTGAACGCGATCCGGGCGACGGTGCGCATCGACATTCCCTCGGGGCTCGAGCCGCTGCGCGCCGTGCCGACCGACCTCGAGCAGGTGCTTCTGAATCTCACGAACAACTCGATCGACGCGCTCGAGTCGAGCGACGGGCCGCGTGAGCTCGTCTATAACGCGCGCGTCGTGGGCGAGGGGCCCCGAAAGACGCTCGAGCTTTTCGTGCGCGACACCGGCCCGGGCATCGCCCCCGACGTGATGAAGCAGGTGCTCAAGCCGTTCTTCACCACGAAAGCGCGCGGCCAGGGCACGGGGCTCGGCCTGGCGATCAGCCAACGCCTCATCAAACGCTATGGCGGCAAACTCGAGCTGGATTCGAAGCTTGGCAAGGGAACCTCCATTAAAGTAAGTATTCCATATGACGCGGCGTAATGTCCTTGTGGTCGACGACGACGAAGTTGCGCGCAAGCTGCTCCAGGAGGTGCTGGAGCGTGACAGCTATTCCGTTCAGCTCGCCTCGAGCGGCGAGGAAGCGATCGCGCTCTCCAAGGAGCAGTTCTACCCCGTCATCGTCAGCGACATCCGCATGCTCGACCTCGACGGCCTCGACGTGCTCCGCCACTTCCGCAGCCACCACCCGCGCACCGTCGTCATTCTCATGACGGCTTTCGGCTCGATGGAAACCGCCGTCGAAGCCATCAAGGAAGGCGCGTTCGACTACATCTCGAAGCCGTTCAAGATCGACGACTTCAAGACGATCTTCCGGAAGGCCGTCAAGCAGGCCGACGCGCTCCAGGCCCCGCAGGCGCAGGCCCCGAAATACGAGGTGGGCGACGCCAAGGTCATCATCGGCTCGAGCCCGCGCATGGTCGAGATCTTCAAGACGCTCGCGCGCGCCGCGATGAGCGAGGCGGCCGTGCTCATTCTCGGCGAGAGCGGCACGGGAAAAGAGCTGATCGCCCGCGCGATCCACCAGAACAGCCCGCGCCGCCAGAAAAAGTTCATCGCCGTCAACTGCGGCGCGCTCACCGACACGCTGCTCGAGAGCGAGCTTTTCGGCCACATCAAGGGCTCGTTCACCGGCGCGAGCGAAACGCGCAAGGGTCTCTTCGAGGAGGCGAACGGCGGCACCCTCTTCCTCGACGAGATCGGCGACGTGAGCCCGCAGATGCAGGTGAAGCTGCTGCGCATCCTCCAGGACGGCGAGTTCCGCCCCGTCGGCAGCAACGAGATCCGCAAGGCCGACGTCCGCGTGATCGCGGCCACGCACCGCAACCTCTCGCAGCTCGTCGCCGACGCGAAGTTCCGCGAAGACCTCTACTACCGCCTCAAGG
>JACQAX010000093.1 GCA_016194795.1 Deltaproteobacteria bacterium
CGAAACTTTTCCGACGGCGCTCACGATTCCGGTGAACATGCGACCTCCGTCGTGACGAGGTCGCCTTCGGTCCGGTGGATGAAGACGAGCCGCTCGTCCCAGAGGCGCTCCCGCTCGACCCATTCCGAAAGAGTCGGGCCGCCTTCGACGAGCACCCGAAGGGCTCCGAGCGCCCCGAGCTTCTCGAGGGCCTCACGCGGCGAAGCCGCCGTGAAAACGTCGTGCCCGAGCTCGCGTTGCTCCGCGAGCCACTCCGTCGGAAGCGGCTGGCGGCCATGAGTAACGACGGCAACCCACCGGCGTTTTCCGTCGTGGTCCCGGACGTGTCGGACGTCGAAACGCGGGCGGTCGGCGAGCACGGTTCCGGCGCCCGTCAGAATCGCGTCGCAACGGCGGCGTTCCTCGTGCGCGAGCACGAGGCTGGGCTGCGACGTGAAGGTGCGGTGGCCGGCCTCGGGAAGAAGGGTCGGCCGCCCGTCGGCGTCAAAGCGGTACGCGAGCTTGTGCACGACCCACGGCAGCGACGTCGTCGCGCGTTTGGCGAAGCCGTCAAGGAGCCGGCGGCATTCGGCGTGCCCAGGCACCCGCTCCACGGCGATTCCGGCCGCCGCGAGCGCCGTGGCTCCGCCACCCGCTACGTTCTTGTTCGGGTCGCGTTCGGCGTAAACCACGCGCCCGAGGCCCGCTTCGACGAGCGCTTTCGTGCAGGGCGGGGTGCGGCCCTGGTGGTTGCACGGCTCGAGCGTCACGTAAATCGTCGCTCCGCGCAGGGCCGCCGAGCCGTACGCGGCTGCCGCGGCTTTGAGGGCCACGACTTCGGCGTGGTCGGCCCCGGCGCGCGCATGCGCTCCGATGCCGAGCACGCGGCCGGGCTTTTCAGCTCCCTCGGGAGCCCCGACGACGCACGCGCCGACGGGCGGGTTGGGTGCGGTGGCGCCGCGGTACTTTTCGGCCTCAGCGGCTGCCAGAGCGAGAAACAAAGAATCCACCATGCGGTGGACCTTAACCTAACCTCAGAACAAGTAGAAGAGGTTCAAGAACATCCCCAGGTAGGTGCCGCCGATCGAAAAGCCACCCGGGTTCGTCGCCGTGACGGTTTTGGGGTCGGTTTTGCTGAAGATGTTGTGGAAGCCGAGATTGGCGCCAAAAGCGAAGTGGGGGTTCAGCTCGAGCAAAAAGCCCGTCCCGAGGTTCAGCCCCAGGGTCCAGGCATCGCCCTCGACCCGGCTGATCGTCTCGTTGATCCTGAAAATGCCGAAACCGCCGTTGGCGTAAAGCACGAGCTTGTCGAAGTAAGCCAGGTTCACGCGCAGATCGGGCGAGAAGCCTTTGACCGTGAGCGAGTTCGAGGCGTCGTTGTTGGAATGACCGCTGTAGCTGAAGTGCGCCAGCAGCCCGAACATGTCGCTGGCCTCGTAGCTGTAGGTGAAGCCCCAGCCGAGCGAGTCGGAGAAGTCTTTCGAAAAGTCGCCCATCAGCAGCACCTGGCCGATGTCGAAGCCCAGCCCGTGCCGGTCTGCGGCAGCTTGCGCGCGCGGAGCGGCGACGGTCGTCAGCGTTGCCGCCAGAAAAACAAAAAGGGCAAGAACGGACGAACCGTCTTGCCCCTTTTTGTAAGATTTCTTCGTCATACCTTGAGTATGACGCATTCTATCTTTTTGTAAATTACTGGTTGAGCTGGCCGACGGCAGCGCGCGAAGCTTCCACCGAGGTTTCGGTGTCGAACTTCTTGAGCTGCGTCGCGAGGTTCGTGCGGATGTAGCCGCTGAACGAACCGTCGCCGGCGCGGATGATCTCTTTGAGCATCTCGACCGGAACCGCATTCTTGGCCTTGCGCTCCGACTCATACAGGAGCTGGGTCAGGGTCACCGCGGTGATGTCCTGCTTGCTCTTGTTGTCGATGACACGAAGATCGTCGCCGTTCTTAATCATCTGGGCGATCTCGTCCAGAGTGACGTAGCAGCTCTGATTGGTGTCATACAGTTTACGGTTCTGATAACGCTTGATGACCTTTACTTCTTTCATTTGTGAACCCCCCTCACACTAAGTTTCCCCACGTTGCTAATATGAAATTCAATCCTGCTTGCTCGTCCGTCAGAGAGCGCCAGTGACCAGCCGGCGTTTTCCTTAGCTGCCCCTCAGAGGAGGCCACAACGTTCGAGTTTCGAAAGATCTGTTTGGGAGTGTCGAAATCGACTTCGGGAGGCTTGTGGCGCTTGGTTTGAATGCTCTCGGTAAACCGGAACCGCGAGCGTACTTCAATCGAACCAAGCGACCTAAAGTGACCTAAAGTTTATGTCGAAACATCTGGTACATGGGGAGCAGCCAGATGCATCAACCCCCTAACAGGGTCTGTTATAACCGCGTTAAAGCGCAGTGTGTCATGTGCATCGCACTATACGCGGCAGGTTGTGCCAGCGCGTCACGCAGCCCGGCACCCAGCGACACCGTTGCGGTAGAAAATGCCCAGCAACTTTCGCCAAGCACCCCCGCACCGGATAACGCGGCGCCGGGCAGCGGCAAGGCCATCGACCCCGCATATGGCCAGAATCAGGCAAGTTATCACTTTTCGCTCGGGCAGGCGTATTCGCTCGAAGGCGACTCGAACAAGGCGATCGAAGAGTACAAGCTCGCGCTCGTCTACGACCCGAACTCGGCCGTCGTCCACACGCGTCTCGCCGGTGAGTACGTCAAGAGGGGCCTTCTCACGTTCGCCATCGAGCAATGTAAAAATGCTGTTGAGCTCGACTCGAAGTACGTCGACGCCCGCCTTCTGCTCGCCGGGCTCTACTCGTCGACGAAGCTCGTGCCGGAAGCGCTCGAGCAGTACGACGCGGTTCTGAAGATCGATCCGCGCAACTCCGAAGCCTACGTGTTCAAGGGCTCGCTGCTGCTCGATGAAGGCCATCCCGCCGAGGCGATCGCCGTCCTCAAGCAGCTCGTCGCCAAAGAGCCGGACTACTATCTCGGCTATTATTACCTCGGCCGCGCCTACCAGCGCCTCGAGAAGACGGAGCTCGCCGTGAACAGCTACCGCAAGGCGCTTTCGGTGAAGCCCAACTTCACGCAGGCCGGGCTCACGCTCGGGCTGCTGCTCGAGGAAAGAAAGAAGCTCGAGGAGGCGACCCGGGTTTACGAGGATCTCTACGAGCACGCGAGCGATCTCCAGGCCGTCGCGCGGCTGGCGCAGATCTACATCGACCGCGAGAACTACGACAAGGCGCTGAAGTATCTGCTGCTGCTGAACTCGGCCGACGAGGACAACCTCAACGTGCGAGTCAAGATCGGCCTCATCTATATCGAGCGCAAGCAGTTCGAGAAGGCCGTCGACACGTTCAAGTCGATCCTCGCCAAGAGCCCCGACGCCGAAAAGGTCCGTTTCTATCTCGCGTCGGTCTACGAGGAGCTGAAGAAGTTCGGCGACGCCATCGAAGAGTTCAAGAAGATCGCGCCGACGAGCGCGGTCTACGTCGACGCGACCATCCACGTCGGCTATCTCTACAAGCTGCAGGGCGACTCGGACGCGGCGATGAAGTGGACCGACCAGGCGATCGCCAAGAACCCCAAGGTTCCTCAGTTCCACATCTTCAAGGCCTCGCTCTACGAGGAAGCCAAGAAGGTGGACGAGGCGGTGAAGGTGCTCGAGGCCTCGCGCGACCAGTTCTCCAAAGACGAGCGCCTGATGTATTATCTCGGCTCGCTCTACGACAAGCTCGGCCGGCAGGACGACGCCGTCCGCGCGATGGAGACGATTCTCGAGACGAACCCCGAGAACGTCCAGGCGCTCAACTACATCGGCTACACTTACGTCAGCAAGGGCACCAAGCTTCCGCAGGCCGAGGACATGATCCGCCGGGCGATGAGGCTCAAGCCGGGCGACGGCTATATCCAGGACAGCTACGGCTACCTGCTTCTGCAGAAGGGCCAGACGCGCCAGGCGACGATCGAGCTCGAGAAGGCCACTCGCTTGCGTCCGGACGAGGGCGTGATCGTCGAGCATCTGGGCGACGCCTACCTGCGTGGCAATCTGAAGCAAAAGGCTTTGCAAAAGTACAACGAAGCGGCAAAACTCTACAGCGATCCGCTTGAGCGCGAGAAGCTCGAGCGGAAAATCGATGAAATCAAGCGATCGCTCGGAAAAAATTCCAGCAACGGCAAACCGCCGCGCATGCCAGCCGCCGCCAAAAACTCCGCTGAAGAGTAGGTGCGGGCTCGCCGTCGCGCTCGTCGCCGCCGTCGCGCTCGCAAGCGGCTGCGCGCCGAAGCAGCGCCAGTACACGTCCCGCGAGGGAGCTGACGCCTTGACGGCCAAGGCCGCCGAGATTCGCACCGAGCGCGGGCGCGCCTGGCTCAGCGCCCGGACGCCGGAGCAGAAGATCTCGTTTCCGGCCGTGATCGCGGTCGACCGCACCGATCCCGGCGTCCCGCTCCTGCGCATCGAGGCGATGGACCCGTTCGGCGCGACCCACGACCTCCTCATCCTCGATCAGCACTCGCAGCTCACCTGGATCGACTACGACCAGCGCGTGGTCTATCGCGTGCGACGCGACTGGCACGGGGTTCCGCTCGCGCGCCTGCCCGAGCTGCTGCTGGGGCTTGCCGTGCTGCCGAAGGACGGCAAGGTCGGCGCCGCCGGCCCCGATGGTTTCGAGGCGCGGGCGGGCCGCAACCTTTTTCGCTACGCGCTCGAGTGGATCGACCCGGGGCCGCGCCTCGCGCTCGGCGAGGTGGAGGGCCGGCTCGAGGACGCGAAAGGGCGCGCGCAGCGCTACCTCGTCCACTACTCCCACTTCCTCGACAAGGATGACTTCTATCTTCCGCGCGACGTGAGCCTCGCCGGCTTTGGCGCCGCGGGAAAAGACGCCGAGCACCCGTCGCTCGAGCTCGACGTGGCCTGGCGCGAGCGGCGCTGGAACGAACCCGTTCCGATGCAGGTCTTCGCCGTGCCCCATGGAACGGTCGAAACTTTCTCGAAGCGCGATCTCGAGTGATCGCGCTCGCGGGCTTGCGTCGTACGTCCGCGGAAAATAAGGCATAAAGTTTGACAACGTTGCCTCTCGTGAGTACCAATTTAGGTACGAGGGGCAACGTTGTCTTTAATGCATGAGCGGCGTCTTCGGCGGCGCTCCATTTGTTTCCGCACCATCCTCACCGGGATTCTCGTTGGAGCCGTCCTGGCTTCTCCCGGCTGCACGCGCAAACGCACGGTGGGAAACGTGCTGCGCACGGGCGTGCGCGAGAAATACAAGTCGCTCGATCCAGCGCACGGCCAGGACTATTACTCCAACACGCTCATCCGCCGCGCTTACGAGGGGCTGCTCGAGTACCACTATCTCAAACGCCCGTACGTCATCGAGCCGCTGCTCGCCGAGGGCATGCCGGCCGTCTCCAGGGATGGGCTGACCTACACGTTCAAGATCAAGCAGGGCGTGCGCTTCCAGGACGACAAGGCGTTCCCCGACGGGAAGGGGCGCGAGCTCGTCGCGTCGGATTTCGTCTACTCCTTCAAGCGCCTGGCCGACCCGAAGGAAGCCTCGGAGGGCTGGTGGGTGCTCGACGGCAAGATCGCCGGGCTGAACGAGTGGGCCGAGGCGGCGCGCAAGACCGACAAGGCCGACTACCTCGCGCCGGTGGCCGGTCTTCAGGCGCCCGACGCCCACACTTTCGTGCTGAAGCTCACGAAGCCGAATCCGCTCATCCTGCACTCTCTGACGATGCCGTACACGAACGTCGTCGCTCACGAAGCGGTCGCGCGTTACGGCAAGGAGTTCGGCTCTCATCCGGTCGGCACGGGACCGTTTCGCCTCGACTCGCTGACGCCGCTGCAGGCGATC
>JACQAX010000094.1 GCA_016194795.1 Deltaproteobacteria bacterium
GGAGTTGAACCCGGCACGAAGCTGCGCTTCGCGGGGCTCGGAGGCGCCGCCCTCGGAAACGCGCCGCCGGGCGACGCGTACGTCGAGATCCAGCTCGCGCCGTCGTCCGAGTTCAAACGCGTCGGCCGCGACATCGAGGTCGAGCTCGCCGTATCGTTCGCCGACGCCATCCTGGGTGGAACGGCGCGCGCCCCGACGCTCGACGGGCAGGTCGAGCTCAAGATTCCGGCGGGCGTGACCACCGGCTCGCGCCTGCGCATCCGCGGCAAGGGCTGGCCGGATCGCTCCGCCGGCGGCGCGCGCGGCGACGAGATCGTCGTCGTCAAAATCGCCACTCCGCCCGCCGAGCAGATCGACGCCGAGCTTCGCGAAGCGGTCCGGCGCTGGCGCGAGGGTCACGCGTCGAGCGAAACGGCAGCCTGATTCAGCCAATTATTGCGAAAAAGTTTGGAACGGCGCGCGGATTATTGCGTTCGGATGAAATCCCCCGCCCAACCCACGCCACGCATTGACCGGCGCGGGTCGGTAAATATATTGCACCGCATCAATAAATACCCCTGACACTTTTCCAAGGAGTGATACGATGCGGACCCCGACTTTCTTTTTGCTCGCCCTCGCAACGGCTGGCGTTCTCGTCGCCTCGGGCTGCGGCCCCGGCGACAACCCCGGCGCCAACGGCGATGGCCAGATGCAAGGCACGGCTCAGTACGCCGACTGCAAGCAGGACAAGAACGGCCAGCCCCAGGAGCCCGCCAAGCCCGATCCCCAGCCCATCGCGATCACCGTCGAGATGAGCGGGACCGGCACGTTTCCGAAGCTCCAGAGCAGCTGCTCGCTTGACGGAAAATTCGACGGCTCGATGAGCGGAAGCAGCACGAGCGACTCCAGCGGCAACTACGTTTACGACTTCAATACGGCCAACGCCTTCAAAACGGATCTCGGCTGCACCATCCCGGATCTCAAGGTCGCCCAGATCCTGAGCTTCAAGGTGGTCGCCAAGCTCCAGAACACCCAGCAGAACTGCAAAACGTACTGCGACGCTCAGCTGCGCGCGAGCTGCGAGAACTCTTGCGACGCCCAGTTTCAGACGCAGCAGGGCCGCGCCACCTGCCGCTCGAGCTGCGAAGCTTCGGGAAGCGGCAGCTGCCAGACCCAGTGCACCGGCTCGACCACGCGCCGGATCACCGCCGAGGTCAGCCTCTCTGCCGCCGCGTTGGCCGAGCTCAATGCTCAGCGCGCCGGTCTCGATGGCGTGGGCGAGGTGAACCTCGATCTGACCTTCTCGAAGGTCACCGACGGCAACTAAGCCAGACTCCACCGGAATTCCGACAGCGCCCGGGAGTCGCATCCCCCCGACTCTCGGGCCCCCTTTCTCCTCCCCTTTTGTGATGCGCTTTGTTAAGAGGACCCATGCGTTTTCAGTGGTTTTTCCCCCTGCTCGGGCTCTCGCTCTCCCTGAGTGCCGCGCCAGCTTTTGCCTGGGACGCGCACCACGTCCTGACAACGCACACCGTCTTCGGCCTCAAGACCGCGTCACCGGCGCTCTGGCGCCAGCTCAACGAGCCAGTGACCGTCGTCCCGATCGAAAGCTTCATCGCCAACGCTTTTGGCGAGAAGTGCGACTGGGGCACCTTCAAAGAGACCGTGCTTGATGGCGTGGGCCGCAACTACGAAGTCCTCTACACCGACGGCGTCGACTTCGCGCTCGAGTACGAGTGGGCGCGCGGCATCAGCCGCCAGCGCATCTTTCCGCACTCGGCGCCGGGCGCGGGCCCGCTGGCCGTGGGCCGGACCCCGAAGGCCATCGACGTGCTCTCGACCTACTCCGACGAGCCCGACTGGGGAATGGATGACGACGTTCCCCGCCTACAGCACAAAGGGCTTTCCAAGGACTCGGAGGGCACCGCCACGCGCGTGCTCCGCCACTTCTGGTACAAGGGCGAGGAGGAGTGGGGCGTCGACTTCGGGCAGGACCAGGAAACCGACGCGCGCGCCCAGCTCTATTATGAGCTGGCTCTCGTGGCCTTCGCCACCGGCGAGCCGTACTGGGGCTACCGCTTCCTTTCGAACGCCCTCCATTACATCCAGGACATGACCCAGCCGTTCCACACGAAAGCCATGATCGGCGGGCTGGTCAACAAGCTCTCGATCTTCCGCGCGAAGCTCTGCGAGTGGCACCCGGGCGGCGCGAACTGCACTCCTGATCTCACGATCGAGCAACAGGTCATCAAGAACAGCTGGGTGGTCGGAGCCTATCACGGCGCCTATGAGAACTTCGCGCGCGGCCTCGCGTCGCCGCATTCGTCGTTCGCGAGCTGGTCGTATCTCAGCGACACGAACCAGTACTATGAGAAGTACCAGCCCGTCGAAAACCTGCCCTGGACGAGTGGCATCAGCCCCCTCATCGACTTTCGGATCGTGATCCCGGCCGAGCAGGCCGCGACGAACGCGTTCGCCGACGACGTCGGTGACGGCTCGTTCGAGGCGTTCGGCTTCAAGATCAAGTACGAGCTCGAGGCCACTCAAAAGGCCGTGCTCGAAAGCGGAAAAGACTCGTCCGAGCCTTATCGCATTGCGACACTGTGGCGCAACGGCTGGGGCCTCGAGCAGATGACGCGCCGCCAGGAACACGCGGTGCAGCCCCTTGTCGACAAGACGAATCAGCTCTTCATTCGTACGGGAATCTGGGGACGCCAGTTCCTCCAAAAAGCGCTCGAGTCGCTGAAAGACGAGAAGACGCTGCGAGCCATTGCGGAGCGTCGTGAAACGTTCCGGAAAAAATGTGGCTCGCCCCCTTCCGCGTGACCCGATTGCTGCTATCCTTTGCTGATAGCCGCTAGCTTTACCGCTATTACTTACTAACCGCGAGCGCCCGACGGGAACCCCAACTCTCCACGGCGTAAGCTGCATTCGCTCAAGGAGGAGTCGTATGCGTAGTTTGTTTCTATTATTGGCACTCTCGTGCCTCCTGGTCAGCTCGTTCGCCCTGGCTTCCGAAGCCCAACAACAACCGTCCGCCGAGAAAGAATGGACGCTTCTCGTCTACATCAACGGTAACAACAACCTCGATTCGTATGGCGCCATGGACATCAACGAGATGGAAGCCGTCGGCTCCAACTCGAAGATCAATGTCGTGGTGCAGTGGGCCTCGATGGCCACGACCACGAAACGCCTGCTCGTGAAGAAGGACAACGACGTCAACACCGTCACGTCCCCGATTCTCGAGGATCTGGGCAACGTCGACATGGGCGACTACCGCACCCTGATCGACTTCATCCGCTGGGGCGTCGCGAAGTACCCGGCCAAGAAGTACTTCATCGACGTCTGGAACCACGGCTCGGGCTGGCACATGCAGCTCAAGAACCAGCTCGTGGCGGCCGGCCAAGCCAAGGCCACCGACATCAGCTGGGACGAGAAGTCGGGCAACCACATCACCACCGAACAGCTGGGCCAGGCGATGGCCGAAGCCGCCAAGATCATCGGCCACAAGGTCGACCTCTACGGCTCGGACGCCTGCCTGATGGGAATGGCGGAAGTGGCGGCCGAGATGTCGGAGTCGGTTGAAACCTACGTCGGCTCGGAAGAAACCGAGGCGCTCAAGGGCTGGCCGTACGACACGCTTCTTCAGGGCTGGAATGCGTTACCGAACGCCACGAGCCAGGAAGTCGCCAAGGTTCTCGTACGCGAGTACGTGAAGTCGTACCAGGGCGGCTCGCAGGGCACCGAGAGCAGCGCGACCATGTCGGCGTATGACATGAGCAAGCTCGGCGGCCTCAACACCGCGGTGAAGGCTTTCGGCGACCGGATCAAGAAGCTCGACAAGGCGGCCCGCCAGAAGCTGGTGAGCAGCGCGGAGAGCTCGCAGAAGTTCGCGTACAGCGACTACGTCGACGTGCTCGACTTCCTCGATCAGTCCAGCAAGGCCCGGATCGAAGGGCTCGAAGACACGACGCGTGGCCTTCGCGAAGCAGCCAAGACCTTCATCATCGCCAATGCCGCGACCGAGGCTTATGCCAAGGCGCAAGGGCTCGCGATGTGGCTGCCGACCGATAGCTACAGCTTCGACGGCTACTCTTCGCGCTACAAGGCGCTGCGCTTCAATGCGGCCACGGGCTGGGGCGAAGCGCTCCAGGCTTTGCTCGCGCCCTGAGTCGTTCGTTCCGACTTAAGATGTAATCAAGACCGCGGGAGCCCAAAACGGCTCCCGCGGTTTTTTTTCGGGTAACCGATAACGGTTACCCGTTACCCGAACTATTCCAGTGGCTGATCCGAAAGCGGATACTTCTCCCACCCCTGGTAATCGAAGTGCCACCACTCCGTAGCCAACGGAACAAACCCTTCCGCGACCATCGCCCCCTCGAGCAGCTTCGCGTTCTCGAGCGCGCGCGCGCCGGCCTGCTTGCTGTTGCGGTGGGCGCGCTCCGAAAAGTCGTCGAAGGCCGTCGGCATCTCGAGCTCGTTTCCCTTCGCATCGACCAGAGTGAGATCGACCGCGGCGCCGCGGTTGTGCTTCGAGCCCTCGTGCGGCTTGCCGTTTCGCTCGACGGGCCGGGCGACGTAGCGCTCGTCGGGCACGAGGAGCCAGAACTTTTTCTGCACGCTGAACGGACGGTAGCAGTCCCAGAGCTTGAGCCCCAAACCGCGGTCGCGCAGCTTCCTTTGCACGCGAGCCAACGCTTCGGCGACCTCGGCGCGCAGCAGACAGCGTGCCGACGGATAAACTTTCTTGTGCGTGAAATTATTTTTAGTCGCATAGCGCAAATCAAGAGCGATGCTCCCGTCGAGCCGCGCCGGCTCGAGAAAGTCGGCGTTGCCGGCGAGAGTCAATCCCGCGAGGAAAATTTTAAGAAGGATCGTCATAGCGGTGAAGCTACTGCAAATAACTAGGAAGTCGAAAACTTTTCGTTGACGACCCGTTTGAGTCGCCCCACGCTTCTTAACCGGGGGAACAACGGAAATGAAAAACGCACTGTCTTACGCAGTAAAGGTTGTAGGAGTAGTAGCAGTTTTGAGTGTTCTCGGCACCGGCGCCCGCGCGTCGATCCTGCCGAAAAACGACCTCGACCAACAGGATAACTCCTTTGGCCCGAGCAACGTCACGGAAGAGCAGTTCAACAAGATTACCGACGCGATCGTCGACATGTGGCAGCCGCTGGCGCAGTTGCACGGCGCCAAGCTCGTCGCGATCAAGGCGTGGAACGATTCGACGGTCAACGCGTACGCCGAGCAGAGCGGCAACGAGTGGCGCGTGCGGATGTTCGGCGGGCTGGCCCGCCGTCAGGAAGTGACGGCCGACGGCTTCGCGCTCGTCGTCTGTCACGAGCTCGGCCACCACTTCGGCGGCTATGCTTATAAAGACGGCCACTGGGCCTCGGCCGAAGGTGAAGCCGATTACTTCGCCACCCACGTCTGCGCCCGCCGCATCTGGGGCACGTCGACCGAGAAGAACGCGCAGCTCGCGCAGAACCGCCAGGGCCTGACCAACGCCTGCGACGCCGTCTGGAAAGACCAGGACGAGCGCAACCTGTGCTATCGCACCACCGACGCCGGCCTGTCGCTGGCGCGTCTGCTCGGCGCCCTCGGCGGCGAGACGATGCCCAGCACCGAGTCGCGCGACATGAACAAGGTCGAGCGTACGGTGACCTACCATCCGAGAGCGCAGTGCCGCATGGACACGTATCTGCACGGCGCCCTCTGCCCGGCGAAGTTCGACCTCAAGGTCATCCCAGGCAACCCGAGTGCCGGCGCGGGACGCAACACTCCCGAAGCTGAAGCCGAAGCAGGCAAGTACTCGTGCATGGAAGCCGCGAACTTCCAGGTGGGCTATCGCCCGCGCTGCTGGTTCAAGGCGCTCAACGAAGCCAAGTTCGGCGACGACGACGGCGACCTGCTCACGAGAAACTGGAGGAATCTGTGGTAACCACTCTCGCTCTCCTGTTCCTGACGGCTGGCGCGCACGCGCACGAAGGCCCTTCGTGCGCCACCGCCCAGCGCTGCATGTCGGCTGACCTGGCCGCCCGCAAGGCGTCGAGCCACGGCCTGGTCGTCGAGTTCGCCGTGCGCGACGGCGGCCTGTACGCCACGCTCGACGACGTCTCGACGCTTCGCGACCCGCGCTCGCGCGTGGTCGAGACGCTCACCGAGATCCCGTGCAAGGTCGTGCGCATCCGCCCGAACCCGGACGACGACAAGACCGTCGTGACGTGCGAGAGCCCGTCGGTGGTCGACTCGGGCTACACGATCGAGCTGCTGGGAGCCGACTGAAATCCCACGCCTAAACCGGCGCCGCCCTGAGCTGTCACGGTGGGAGTGACGAAGAGAGAGATCTTTTTCTCGCTCGGGGCGCCGTCGACCTTCTCTTTGATCGCCCGGTAGCGCTCGTTGTGGCTGCCCGGTCTCACCCAGACGTCGACGATCTCCCAGATCCTGAATCCGTAGTAGCCGACGATGCCGACCCACAGGAGCGTGCTGCCGCCTCCGTTCTTGTTTCCGCTGACCCAGTCGCCGATGGCGGCCGTCGCGCCCACGCTTATGGCGACGAGCGAGCCAAGCTCGCCGACGGTGTAGACCCACCCCTGCTCGCCGTACTTGCCGATGAACAGGTGCCCGAGACCGAAGCCCACGACCGTGCCGACGACGCCGCCGGTCACCCGCCCCAGAGTTCCGATGTCGCCTTCGCGGTAGATCTTGATCTCGTCGGTGGTGAGCATCGAAAGGCTTGGCTCTTTCTTCTCGGGAGGCGCGACGCTGGCTTCGGGGGCGGCGCCATGAGCCGTGAGACACGAGAAGAGCGCGGCGAGCAGGACGAGTTTTTTCATGGTTTCCTGATTCTAGCCCATGCTTGAAATCCTGCACACCCAGATGACACGTGTCTAAAGGCTGGGTGGTTTTCGGGGTGAAACATTCCAAGAATCAGCAACTTAGCGTGGCTCGCTTCTTGTAATTCCAACCCTAGTTGTTGTTGTTGTTGTTGCTGAGTCCGCTGTTGTTGTTGGAGTTGTAGATGTTGAGAGCCCGTGGACGTGATCACGCCCTTTTGTTGTCCCTTTTCTGTCTTAGCGCCCTGAGCTTCGCCGGTTGCGGTAGCAAGCTCGATAAGCCGCAAGACGACCCGTCCTCCACGCGCAACGCCGCCAAGGCCAGCGACTTTCCCCAGATCTACTCGCTCGGCGGACGCGTGATCGCGAACCCCGCGCTCAAGACGATCACGTTCAACGGCGACTCGTTCGCGGCCTCGCTCGAGCGCTTCGCGACGAAGTTCGCGGCGAGCTCGGAGTGGAACGCGATGACCGCCGAATATGGCATCAACGGCGCGACGGCCGCCGATCCGGTGCGCCTGAGCGAGTCGGCTCCGAGCGACACCACCGACGCGAAGATCCGAAGAAAGCTGCGTGGACTTCGACGGCTACCACTCGAGCTACCTCGACGGCTCGTCGGGCGTGATGGTGAGCTACGCGGTCATCATGCGTTGCGGCGGCTATACGATCGACGACGAGACCGCGACGGCAAGCCACGAGCTCGTCGAAGCGGCCGCCGATCCCGATGGCGACGCGTACGTCGGCATCGACTCGGAGCTCTCGGTCTGGGGCACGCTTTCGTTCGGCACCGAGCTGAGCGACATGTGCCAGGACTACGCGTCCTCGTACTACACGCCGAGCGACATCGGCTTCGAGATCCAGCGCTCGTGGTCGAACCGCGCGGCGGCGGCCGGTCAGAACCCGTGCGTCCCCTCGACGGCCTCCTACTTCAACGCGCGCGCCCTCGTCGACGACGAGGTCTCCTGGCTTGACGGCGGCGGGCCGCTCACCGGCAAGGGCGTGCACATCGCCGTCGGCGAGACCCGCACGATCGACGTCGAGCTCTTCGGCTCGGCCGACGGCGGAGCCCCCTGGACCGTCTCGGCCTTCGAGGCGAGCAGCACCGGCCACCTCGAGCTGAGCTGGGACAAGTCGACCGGCGTCTCGGGCGACCACCTGAACCTCACGATCAAGGTGAAATCGAAAAACTCGCTCTACAACGCCGAGCCGATCTGGATCAAGTCGCGGCGAGCGCGCTGATCGTCGCGTAGCCCCGCAGGTAGTCGCCAAGGCCCGCGAGCACGCAGTCGCGGATCTCGAACGTCGGGATGTCGCAGATCTGGCCGGCGACATAGCTCACGTACTTCGCGTCGCTCCAGCCGAGCTTGGCGCCCACGCCCGGGGAGAGCTTGGACATGCACGAGACCCGCTCGGCGGCGGTCGCAAGACACGGAGCGATCGAGAGCGCGATGCGGGCGACCGGGCTGGCGCTGCCTTTGTGGCGTGCCTTGAAGTCGTCGAGCGCGCAGCGGCGCGTTTTGAGATTCGAGACCGCGCAGATCCTCTTTCCGAACTCGAGCAGGTCGGAGTCGGGAAGCGCGCTCCGGTCGACGAGCTGCCCTCGACGCAAGATGACGTCGACGAGGCATTCGCGCATGTCGGCGTTCGAGTACCGGCAGATCGCCTTCGCGTCGGCCAGCTCCAGCCCGTCTCCCATGCGCTCGAGCACGCACGCGCGCGCAGCCGCGTTGCTCACCTCGCAGAACGCCTCGGCGCTCTCGGCCTGCTCGCGAAAAAGCCGGTTGCCCAGCCGCTTCTTGAACAAGGGCTCGGCGAGCTCCTTGCGCATGCACTCGCGCAGCCCGCGCCGCTTGGGATCGCAGACGTAGAACGCGTTGTTGGCGTTGGCGAGAAAGCGCCCCGCCTCGAACTCCTCGCGCATGCAGTCGCGGTAGTCGGCCGGGATGTCCTGCTCGGGACGGCGGCACACCTGCGCGATGCCGTGCAGGAGATCGTCGCTCTTCGCGTATTTTCCCCGGCGAAGAAAGTCGCGCACGCAGGGCTGGGCGGGGTCGACGCAAACGCCGTAAACGGTTTCGGGGGTCGTCAGAAGGCCCGGGCGCTGCACGAGCAGGTCGATCGTGCACTTCTTCTCGGTGTCGCTGTACTCGGCGATCGACTCGCAGTGCCGCTTGATGAAGGTGCCGAGCGCCTTGGCGTGCGAGCCGGCACGCGCGCGAAAGTCGGCAAGACACGAGCGGATCCGCGGGTTGCAGTCGTTGTAGGCTTCCGAGATGTCGCCGGCCTTGAAACGCCCCGACTGCATCGCGGAGATGACGCAGCTCTGCCAGACCGAGTCGCTGGAGGCCGGCCCCTTCTCGCAGATGTCGTCGACGAAACCGCGGTAGTAGTCGCGGTATCCCTCCTGGGCGGCCTTTTCGGGTGGCAGGAGCTTGCGACAACGGTCGGGATCGAGCTTGGTGGGCGGAGCGGCGACGGCCGTCGCGGTGGCGGCGAAAAACAGGACCGAGAATAGGCGGCGAAGACCCGTCATGGACATCCCGCCCATTTTAGCGCCGATCGCAGGCTCGCGCCGCTCGGCAAGATTTTCCAACAATGAACGCTTCTTGCATTGGGCTGGGGAATGGAAAACACGAACAGACGCGCCTTTATGAAGAGCTTGTTGGGAACCGGGGTCGCCTTGCTCGCCGGTACGAGCTTCGCCGCGAACTTCGTCGGCTGCGGCGGAAGCAGCGGTGGGAGCGGAAACGGGAACGGCAGCGGTGGTGGCGGCGCGGCAAGCGCTCCCAGCGGCGCTTCGGGCGCAAGCGCCGGCGGCACCGTGCAGAATGCCTGCACCACCAACGGCACGGTGGCCACGTTCGACTTCAACCACGGCCACATGCTCAACGTGACGGCGCAGGACGTCTCGGCCGGCACCGCGAAGACGTACCACATCCAGGGCACGGCCGACCACGACCACCTCGTGCAGGTGACGGCGCAGGACTTCGCGAATCTGATGAGCAACCAGGGCATCACCGAGGTCTCGAGCGTCAACCTGGGGCACCAGCACACGATCACCGTCGTGT
Source organism: Deltaproteobacteria bacterium (assembly GCA_016194795.1). Classification (GTDB taxonomy): domain Bacteria; phylum Bdellovibrionota; class UBA1018; order UBA1018; family UBA923; genus JACQAX01. The sequence continues at coordinate 9,887 of JACQAX010000094.1, forward strand.
GCGCGCAGCTGATGACGGATGCGTAAGAGCTAGCCGACGCGCTTGCGCATCAGCACGGCGTCGAAGTACCGGCCGTCGATCTTGGTGTCCCGGTCGAGCACGCACAGGCGCTCGAAGCCGAACGACTCGTACAAGCGCACGCCCGGCGCGTTGTCGGCGCGCACGTGCAGATAGACGATCTCGATTCCCCGCTCGGGAAGCGCCGCGAACGCCGTCTCGAGGAGAAGCCGTCCCACTCCCCGCCCCTGCGCCGCGGGCGCGACCCCCATGTTGAGCTCGGCGGTGTGCCTGAGCTTGGCCGTGTCGTGCCGAGCGACGGTGAGATAACCTTGCAGGCGGCCTCCGTCTTCGGCCACGACGACCAGCGAGCGCTCGAGCTCGCGGGCGAGCGCCTCCACGTTCGGATACTTCTCTTCGGCCGGCTGGGACATGTAGGGGCTCGCCGCGTAAACCGAGGCGATCAGCGAGTGGAGCTTCAGGAGCTCGTCTCGGGACGTGGCTTGGCTCGATAAGATCCGGGCAGGCATGCTTGGCTCCATTCGGTGAATTCGGCTTCAAGCTCCTCGAACGAAGACACGACGTAAAGCACTTTCTGCAAAGCCCCGCTCTCGTAGGGGCGCTCGACGACGCGCGAGACGTCGAAGCGCACGCGGCGCGCGCGCGGCGAAAGGGCGTGCTCGGTCTCCCCCGGCGAGGGCAGGATGCCCGCCCCGTAGATGCGCGGGCCGGCGCCGTCGTCGATCAGGCCGAACTCGATCGTGTACCAGTAGAAGCGCGACAGGTGCGTGAGGTAGCGCGGCGCCAGGCGCAGCGCGCGCAGGCCGGCGTGCCCGAAATTCTCGTACAGGCGCGCGACCATCGGATTCATCAGAAACGGCAGGTGGCCGAAGGCATCGTGCCAGAGGTCGGGCTCCCTGGCATAGAAGACCTCGCCTTCGGGCCTGAGCTTCCGGATGACGGGAAAGCGCCGGGCCGCGAGCAGCGCGAAGAACTCGGGCTCGGGCACGTGCCCCTCCACGGGGACGAGGCGCCAGCCCGCGGCCGCCTGCACCGTATCGTCGAGCTTCGCGAGGTCGGGGACGCGATCCTCGGGCAGGTTCAGGCGGGAGAGCGCGTGCCAGAACTCCGGGTGCGCGCGCTCTCGCAGGCTGGCGGTCTGGGTGAGGTGGAGCTTTTTCCAAATATCGTCCGGGCTCATAGATCTAGGATAGGGGGTTGGCGGTATTGTGAAAAATTAGAGGGGTGTATCGCTGTCATTGAGGGGATTTATGATGGGATGGGGTTGGGGGCAGGGGGCAAGGGGGTAGGCACTAGGCAGGCGGCATGGGGTTGGGGTGTATTTGCTCGGGAAGGCGAGCATGCCTTTTACTTTAACATGGGCTCCAGAAGAGCGGTCCAAATGGCGTAACCTTTGTCGGTCATGTGCAGGCCGTCCGAGCGAAAGAGCTCCCGCCGTGGAAGTCCTTTGGCATCTAGCATGAGCGGATACACGTTCACGAACCTGGCGTTGCTCGTGTGCTGCACCAGTGCCTCGAGCAGGCTGCCCGTGCGCCGGATCGCGTCGAGGCGCTTGAGCTGCTTCAGGCTCGGTTTGACCGCGATCACGACGATCGGCGTATCGGGAAGCTGCGCGCGGATTCGCGCCACCACCCGGCCCGCCTCCTCGGCGATCTCCTCGGGCGCCCGTCCGGCGGCGACGTCGTTGTCGCCGGAGTAAAGCACCACCGTGCGCGGCTTGTAGCGGACCACGACGCGGTCGACGAACCTGGACAGGTCTTTGTACTGCGAGCCGCTCACGCCGCGGTTGATCGTTTTCACGTCCGGAAACCACTTCGACAGCTTCCACAGCTCCACGCTCGAGCTTCCGGCGAAAAGCACGGCGTTCCGCGGCGGCGGGTCGCGCTCGTCGTCCCGCTCGTATTGCGCCACCCGTTGCTCATAGCTCGGGGGCTTCGGCATGTCCTTGGCGTGCGCCGGGACCCAAAGCGAGAAGGAGGCGGCGAGAGCGGCGAGCAGAAACATGCCGTTATTTTAGCGCGGTCCGGAGCTCTGCCGCAGTCGGCAGATTCTGCTCGCCCGGGCGTCAACGCGTAGCCCGCCGGCGCCGAAAAGACGGGTATGAGAACACTCGCCATTTTCGCCGTTTTCGTCGCGTTTTCGGGAAGCTCCCAGCCGGCCTGGGCTTGGGGAGAGCGAGGCCACCACGCGATCTGCGACGTCGCGACCCGGCTCGTGAAAGAGCCCGTGCTCAAACAATACCTGAGCTCGCGCGGCCACATGCTGGGCCACGTTTGCAACATTCCCGACATCTCCTGGCGCAGCCTCGGTCATCCCGAGCCGCTGAGCGACTCGGCTCATTTCATCAACGCCGAAAAAGGCAACCTCACCGCCGACTCGGTGCCGCTCTCGATCGCTTCGTACGTCGACTCGCTGAAAACGGCGCCCGACGGCTCGAGCGACGTCACCGAGCGCGCCGAGGAGCTCGGCTCGCTCTGGTGGCGTGGCGATCAGTTCTATCGTTACGCCGTGAAGGCGATCGTCGAGCGCGACGCGGCCGAGCCGGGAACGCCGACGCCGAAGTTCGAGGAGGCCGTCTACTTCTTCACCGTCGGCTTGGGCCTCTTGGGCCACTTCGTGGGCGACGCCTCGCAGCCGTACCACAACTCCGTCAACTACGACGGCTGGCAGAACGGCCATGGCGGCATCCACTCGTTCTACGAGTCGGTTTGCGTCGACGAGCTCGAGACGGGGTTCGAGAAGACCATTTTCGAGAAGGCCCGCCCGCTCAAGGCCTACGAGGGCTCGGTCGTCTCGGTGCTCAAGCAGGTGAGCGTGGCATCGAGCGCCGAACGCGCCGCGATCGATGCCGCCGACAAGGTGCTCGAGCCGTCAAAAGAGAAGGAGCGCGTGAAGGCCCGGCGCGAGGCGCCCGACAAGGCCTGCGGCGCTTTCACCGAGCTGATCGAGACGCAGCTCGCGCGGGCCGCCGCGCAGCTTGCCGCGCTCTGGGATCGCGCGTACGTCGACGCGGGCCGCCCCGAGCTCTCGAAGTACCATTCGTATCGCTATCCGCTCAAACCCGACCACGTGCCGGTCGACTACCTTCCGTAAGAACGGTCAGTCGTTCGACGTCTCGTCGGTTTCGTCGAAGATCGACGCGCCCATCGCGCATTGGTCGCAGATCGTGCCGATGAGCTTCCAGGCGTCGTCGGTTTTCCTGGCGCAGGCGAGGTAACCCTGCCAGCCGCCCTTGGAGCCGTCGTAGTGGGCGGCGAACGAGCCGTAGTGGTAGCCGGTCGTGTTGACGTGCTCGCAAAGGCCGATGTTGTTGTTCACGGCAGCGCAGTCACGCGGGCTTTTGGCCTCGCTGCGGCACGCTTCGAGAGCCATTTTCACGAGCTCAGCTCTTGAGGCCGAACCCTGCATATAGTTGATATGTCCGGTCTTTTTGTTGATCGCGGCACCCGTGTTAGCGAGGGCGATGGACGAAAGCAGGAGCAAGCCAAGCATTTGATACTTCATAATAATCGCTCCATTACCGTAAGAAGACCATAACGGTCAAGTTAATTTCAAAATCAACCGCCTTGATGGTACCATTTGCTGTGGTGGGGTCGTTCATCTGGTTCGCTATCGCAGCCTGGCTTGCGGGGCCGTCGGTTTTTGCTACCGACGACGTCAAACCCTGGCTCGCGCGCATCACCGCCGACTACGCCGCGTCGGTCACGGTGCTCGATGCGGGCGACCGCTACCTGCTCTCCGACGACGACTCGTCCTGGGAAGCAATGCGCTCCAAGACCGCGGGCATGGCCGCGCGGCTGCGGGAGACGATCGCCGCGGTCCCCGCGCCGCTCACCGATGAGCTCGACGTTCCGCTCTATCGCATCCGGCGACAGGCCGAGCAGCTCGAAGTCGTCGCAACCCGCATCGAGCGAGCACACGCGGCGCGCGCCGAGCTCGACGCCGCGTCCGAGAGGCCGGTCGAGCCCGCGGCCGCCCAGGCGACCGAGGCCTGCGCGGGCTTCTATCTCAAAACGTTGAGCGCCGCCCTCGGCGCGCCCTGCCCGTCCTGCCTCAAGAGCGACGGCGGAAAGCTCGCTCGCGCCGTGAGCCCGGCCGAAGCGCTCGACCTTTTCGGCTACGTCTCGCGCGAAGGCGCCATTCCCTTCCACGCCATCGACGGCGGCTGCTTCGCGCGGGCGCATGCGATGAGCTACCTGCTCGAGAAAAAGGGCGTCTACAGCCGCAAGATCTTCGTCCACGGGAACCTCGACGTGAAGTCGAAGTGGGCCGCCAGCGGCGAGGCCAAATGGTGGTTCCACGTCGCCACGCTCGTGCGCGTCGACTTTCCCGGCAAGGGGCCCGTCGACATGGTCTTCGACCCCTCGCTCTCGTCGTGCCCGCTGACCGTCCAGCAGTGGACGTCGACCCTCACGCCGCAGAAGTGCTCGATGGTCGCGGCGCGCAGGGTTCCGGAAGACGACGCGGGCGACGCCTGCCAAACCTTCACCACCGAGCGCTTCCACTACAACATCTCGATGCCGCTCGGCGAGACGTCGTGGCGCCAGCTCTACCTCGGGGCCATGGGCGACGAACTCGCGAGCTTCCGGGAGCTCGAGCGCAAGCTCGTCCTGGGACACAAAGGAGGCGCCCATTGAAAGCGCTCGTGCTGCTCGCCGTTTTTTTCGCGCTGGCCGCCGACCGTCCGGCGCCCGCCTCCCGCGACTCGATTGACGCCGAGTCAGCCACTCTCTTCTTCGAGGACGCCGTGCGCGCCGTCAAAGGCCACGAGGTCACCTTCCGCAGCCATCCGATGGTGCTCACCGCCGACGCCGGCACGGCGGCGCGCGCGCGCAAGCTCGCGGCCGAGCACCGGCCCGCGTTCGTCACCGCGTCGCTCAAGAAGCGGACGATCCTGCGCCTCGACACGTCGCCCGATCCGAAGCGGCCGCGCGACTAGGCGGCGACGCCCCTCACAGCCCCATGAGCGCGAACCAGCGCGCGGCGTGCGGATCGACGCGCTCCACCGCCCGCGAAACGAGCCGCCCCGCCCCGCCGTAACAGGCGCGCGCCGAGGCAAGGATCGCGGCCGGCTCCCACCCCTCGAGGTTCAGAAACAGCGCGTGCACGAGCGCGTGCAGGTAGGCGCGATACGCGCGCTTGCCCGCGAACCGCTCGCGCTCGCGCGTGCCCGGAAAATAGATCACGCCCAGCCGATGCGCCGACAGCGAGACCTTCGGGCCGAGCTCGTCGCTCAGCGCCATGTCGGTGGCGATCACGAGGGCCTCGGCGAAGGTGAGATAACGGCTAAGAGCGAGGCGTTGCCTCGGCGCCGGCGGCAGGATGCGCCAGACGAGACGATGGCTCTGCTCGTGAAAAATGCAGGGAACGAACTTCCGGAGCTCGAGCGTCCGCTCGGGGTGGCGACGCTCGAGCGGGTCGAGCGCCACCCATTCGAGCTCGCGACGAACCGGCGTGTACTCGATCAGCTGGTCGACGAGGATATCGGAGCTCAGCGTGCGGCCTCCCGAGACGAGCGCCGCGCGAAACCTGCCGCCGCCCGCGACGTACAGCTCGCGGCTGATCATCCCCGTCGTCGCCACCACCAGTTCGTTCGTCCAGCCGGCGGCCAGTTGCCGGATCGCTTCTAGGCGTCGCACGCGCGCTCCTCGACGATGGTGAAGTCCTCGTACTGCAGCAGCTCGAGCAGAG
>JACQAX010000095.1 GCA_016194795.1 Deltaproteobacteria bacterium
GAGATGTTGTTCTGCGGGAACTTGTAATTCAACTTCAGACGGCCGACCCGCGAAAGGTCATAACGGTCGAGGTTGAAGAACATGTTCTCGAAAAGCTGGCGAGCAGCCTCGAGCGTCGGCGGATCGCCCGGACGCATGCGCTTGTAGATTTCGATCAAGGCCTCTTCGGGCGAGTTGATCTTGTCGACGAGCAACGTGTCGCGCAGGAACGGACCGTAGGTCAGGTTATCGGTGAAGATAACGTTGAATTCGCGAATCCCACGCTTGTTGAGCTCGTGGAGGTGATTCTCGTTGATGTCCGTGTTGACTTCGACAATGACTTCACCGGTCTTCTCGTCGATGATGTCCTCGGACGTCACGCGACCGATGACCGCCGTACGGAGGACCTCGAGGCGCTTGAGTCCCGACTTCTCGATCTTCTCGAGGACCGCACGAGTGAACTTGCGGTTTTTCTTGACGAGAGTTTCGCCGGACTTCGGATCCACGAGGTCTTCGTCGGCGCGCTGGCCGCTGAGGATTTCAAAGTCGAGCTTCTTGAAGAACTTGTCGCCTTCCTGATTGATCGCTTCCGACTTGTAGAAATACTGAAGCAATTCCTGGGTGGAGTAGCCCAGAGCGCGAAGAACGATCGTAGCCGGCATCTTCCTCTTACGGTCGATACGGGCATACAGAATGTCTTTGTGGTCGAACTCGAAGTCGAGCCACGAGCCGCGGTGCGGAATAACGCGAGCGGAATAAAGAATCTTGCCGCTCGAGTGGCTCTTACCCTGGTCGTGGTCGAAGATGACGCCAGGCGAACGGTGCAGCTGACTGACGATGACGCGTTCCGTGCCATTGATGATGAACGAACCGCTCTCGGTCATGAGAGGGATTTCGCCCAGATAAACTTCCTGCTCCTTGATATCGCGGATGTTACGCGTCTGGGTCTCCTCGTCGACGTCGTACACGACGAGACGAACAGTGACCTTCAAGGGAGCGGCAAACGTCATGCCGCGCTGACGGCATTCGAGAACGTCGTACTTCGGTTTTTCGAGAACATAGCTCTCGATTTGGCAAAATCTTTTCGAATGCGCTTATTTCGAGTAAACAGCGACGCCATTCTCTCTCCTAGTGAAGACTAATAGTTTCAATGCAAACGCAAAGAACCCCACGGGTACACTACTCCCTTTCACCATGCCGGCTAATATGAGCCAGCATGGTGAAGAGAATAGCTTCCAATGAGGTAAAAACCTTTAATGAAGCCGGAAAGTACACGACGGCAGAAAAAAATAAAACTTTATTTTAATTTTTTTTCAGCCGCTCGGTCGAAGTAAGCCGGAGCTTACTTGATTTCGACCTTCGCGCCTTCGGCTTCGAGCTTCTTCTTGATCTCGTCAGAGTCAGCCTTCGAAACGCCTTCCTTAAGGACCTTCGGAGCGCCTTCGACGAGGTCCTTGGCTTCTTTCAAGCCGAGGCCCGTGATCGCGCGGACTTCCTTAATGACGTTGATCTTCTTGTCGCCAGCGGCGGCGAGGACGACCGTGAATTCGGTCTTCGCAGCAGCGGCTTCAGCACCGGCGCCAGCGCCAGCACCAGCGCCCATGACGGCGACCGGAGCAGCGGCGGAAACGCCGAACTTCGTTTCAAGCTCCTTCACGAGCTGCGAGAGCTCGAGAACGCTCATATTCTCGATGTAAGTGATAACGGCTTCTTTAGTAACGGTAGACATTGATTACCTCCAATTAAATACAAGCTCTTAAGCTTGTTTCTTCTTCTGATCTTCGATTGCAGCCAAAACCTGGACCAAGCTTCTCGGAACGGCCGCCAAAACGCCCACGAAACTCTGAACGGGCGCATTGAGCTGACCCAGCAACATCGCAAGCAGGACCTCGCGGCCTGGGAGCTTCGAGAGCTCCTCAACCTGCTTGGTCGTCAAACGCTGGGCACCCAATAAACTGTCTTTGAGTCCAAAAACTTCATTATCCTGCGCAAACTTTTGGACGACTTTTGCGGCGGCAGCGGGATCTCCGTAAGCAAAGGCGACCATCGTCGGACCGACGACGCCGTCCAGAAGCTTTTCGGATTCCGCCCCGAGCTTCGCCTCTTTCACAGCAAGGCGGGCCAGGTTGTTCTTGATCACGCGAACCTTGACGTTATGCGCGCGGAGGCGCTTGCGCAGGTCATTCACCTGCTCGACCGTCAGGCCCTTGTAATCCGCAAAGAAAGCTGCTTTCGCTTTAGAAAAGCTGTCTTTGAGTTCTGCGACTGCGGTAACTTTTTCGGTTTTAAGCACAGTTCGCTCCTTTACTCAGCCTTGGTGGATGCGACCGACGGATCGATCGGAATACCGGGGCTCATCGTCGTCGAGAGCGTGATATTCTTCATATAGGTTCCCTTGCTCGTCGCCGGCTTGGCCTTGACGATCACGGCGAGCAAAGCGCTGAAGTTTTCCTTGAGCTTAGCGGCTCCGAAAGACTTCTTGCCGATACCGACCTGGACGATACCCGTCTTCTCGGTGCGATACTCGACTTTGCCCTGTTTCTGTTCCTTCACGGCCTTGGTGACATCAAACGTCACGGTGCCGAGCTTCGGGTTCGGCATCAAACCGCGAGGACCGAGGATCTTCGCGACCTTTGCGGTCAGACCCATCATGTCCGGGGTTGCGATGGCCTTGTCGAACTCCATCCAACCACCGTTGATCTTTTCGATGAGATCTTCCGCGCCAACATGATCGGCGCCGGCAGCTTGAGCTTCGCGGGCCTTTTCGCCTTTGGCGAGAACGAGCACTCGAGCGGTCTTGCCCGTTCCATTGGGAAGGGCGATCGCGCCGCGAACCATCTGATCTGCATGTTTGGGGTCGACACCGAGGTTGAAGGCGACTTCCACGGTTTCGTCGAACTTTGCGTAGGCGACTTGCTCGACGAGATTGAAGGCCTCGTCGATGCCGTACTTCTTGGCCAGATCAATTTTCTTCTGGGCATCAAGGTACTTTTTGCCATGTAGCTTTTTTGGCATTCGTACTCCTTTGTGGTTCCAACGATGACTAGACTGTCATCTCCCACTCAAATTGTAGAAAACAAAAACTCAGTTAACGGTGACGCCCATCGAGCGCGCGGATCCTTCGATCTCGCGAACCGCTGCCTCGAGGCTCGCAGCCGTGAGGTCAGGCATCTTCGTCTTGGCGATTTCTTCGACCTGTTTCTTGGTCACTTTGCCAACCTTGTTGCGGTTCGGCTCGCCGGAACCCTTCGCAGCGCCAGAAGCCTTGAGCAACAGCACCGAGGCAGGCGGAGTCTTCGTAATGAACGTGAAGGAGCGATCGGAATAAACGGTGATGATCACCGGAATAACGACACCCTTCGAGTCCTGCGTCTTGGCGTTGAACGCCTTGCAGAACTCCATGATGTTCACGCCACGCTGACCTAATGCAGGTCCGACCGGGGGCGAAGGATTCGCCTGGCCACCAGGAATCTGCAGCTTAATGAAACCAGTAACTTTCTTAGCCATAAAAAGAGCACCTCAAATACACTAGGCGTTAAATCTTTTCAACCTGAATAAAATCGAGCTCGACAGGAGTCGAGCGACCGAAAATCGAAACGAGCACCTTCAGCTTGCCTTTGTCCTGGTTGACGTCTTCGACAATGCCGCTGAAGTTCGAGAACGGACCGTCGATCACACGAACGTTCTCGCCTTCGGCGAACGAGATCTTGTGCTTCGGCTTCATCTGACCTTCCGCAATGCGGTTGGTCATCTTCTGGACTTCACTCTCTGCGACCGGAACGGGACGAACTTTGTCCCCCACGAAACCCGTGATCTTGGGCGTTTCCTTGACGATGTGCCAGCTTTCGTCGGTCAGGATCATCTTCACGAGGATATAGCCGGGGAAAAAACGGCGCTTGGTCGTCTTCTTCTGGCCCTTGACGAGCTCGACGACGTTTTCCTCGGGAACGATGATTTCACTGAAAAAGGCGTCCTTTTTCAGGCTCTTGATCCGTTCTTCGAGGGCGAGCTTCGCCTTGTTCTCGAACCCCGAGTACGTGTGAACCACGTACCAGGCCATTTCACCCTGCACCATATTTTCCTTTTTCTGTTCGTTCACACAAATCTCCATTTACGAGAACAAGCGCTGAGCGCCCGACCAGAACCATTGGAGGCCGATCACGAACATCCAGTCGAAGAACGCGAACACGAGGCCCGCGAGGATCACCGTAATGATGACCACGAAAGTCGCTTGGAACGTGTCTTTGCTGGTCGGCGAGGTCACTTTCGTAAGCAGCTCCACCGCCACTTCGTTCATGAAAGTATTGGCTTTGGTGTTCGTGTAGAGGCCCGCGAAAACAAGCCCACCGACACCCACGGACAGCACTCGAATGATCAACTCCGCCGACTTCACCTTGGACTCTAAGTCGTAGGTGCTGGACAGCTTCATCAGCACGATCAGCGAGAGAAACGCGATGAGCGCCGCAAACGCGACGTAGGAAACGCTGACGACTTTCTGGTACTGGTTCTCCATTACTTTCCTTCGCAAAGAAACTGGCAGGCGAGGAGGGATTCGAACCCACAACCTACTGATTTGGAATCAGCCGCTCTAACCGTTGGAGCTACTCGCCTACGTAAGCGTTCACCGAGCTACGGTTAAGCCGCTCGGGGAACTAAACTTTATTTGCCTTCTTTATGCGGCGTGTGCTTGCGGCAATGCTTGCAGTACTTGCTGAACTCAAGCTTGTCAGGGGTTTTGGTCTTATTCTTGGTCGTCGAGTAATTTTTATTCTTACAAGTCGAACAATCCAGACTCACGATTACGCGCATATACTACCTTCCTTACTTAAAAAATGTGGGGACGGCATCAAAGCCGTCCCCACGGATACTCACTATTCCAGAATCTCGGCAATGACGCCTGCACCGACCGTGCGGCCGCCTTCACGGATGGCGAAACGAAGTTCCTTTTCCATCGCGATCGGCGTGATGAGCTCAACTTCCATGGCGCAGTTGTCGCCAGGCATGACCATCTCG
>JACQAX010000099.1 GCA_016194795.1 Deltaproteobacteria bacterium
CCACCGGCTGAGCACGCTGGCCGCCTGCGACCAGATCCTCGTCGTCGACGAAGGGCGGATCAGCGAGCGCGGCACCCCGCGCGAGCTCATGGAACGGGACGGCCTGTACGCGCGCTGGGTGCGCATCCAGCAGGGCAAGCGCTCGCTCGAGTCGGACGCCGACAGCCGGCCTGCCCGGCAGCCGTCGGGCGCGGGCGCGCTGCGCTGGCTGCGCCCGCACGACGATCGCATCGAGCGGTGCGTCCGCGGGCAGCTGCAGGCTCACGTGCGCGGCGATCGGCTGTACCGCGGGCTGTTCGCGTTGCGCTGCTTTCCCATCCACCATCCCGAATCCTACCTGAGCCTCCGGTACTTCGACGAGAACGAGCACCCTCGGGAGCTGGGAATGATCCGCGAGCTTTCGGAGTGGCCGGAAGAGACGCGCGCCCTGGTGCGCGAGGCTCTCGCGCGCCGCTACTATTTCCATGAGATCCGCCGCATCCGCTCGGTGCGGCGCTTCGCCCAGTTCTACGCCTTCGACGCCCAGACGAGCGCAGGTCCGGTGGAGTTCATCATCCGCGACGCGCCCGAGTCGGCCCAGGATTTCGGGCGAGGCGGAAAGCTGCTCCTCGACGTCGAGGACAACTATTACCTGATTCGAAACCTTGACGACCTTCCGGCCGCCGACCGGAAGGTTTATGATCGCAGCATCTACTGGTAGGAGCCGTCGCGTGGGCGGCGCGCGAGCTGATTGACCGCCGCGCGATAACCGTGGAGCGTGCCGACGTCGACGTACGAGTCGCCGGCCAGCACGGCGCGCGCTTTTCCCCCGCGGTCGATGAACGCGTTGACGAGCGTGCCGAAATACTCGTCGCCGCGCTGTCGCTCGATCCAAAGCCGGTAGAGCTGCCGCAGCGTCCGGCCCGGCATCTTGAAGGCGCCCCACACCCAGTTGGAGACCGCGCCCGGCTTCTTGACCTGAATCTCCTTCACGCGATCGCCTTCGCCGGTGACCACGGCATCGAAGTGCTCCGGCCGGTCGACCCGGAAGCAGAGAAACGAAAGCACGTGGTCGGGCAGCAGCCGGTAGCCCTCTTCCGGAAACCAGATCGTGTCAGGCAGGCCGACGCAGACGAGATCGTCGTCGCCGATCAGGGGCAGCGCCTGGAAGATCGCGTCGCACAGCCCGGCGGGCCGCTGCTGCACCACGTAGCTCAGATGCGCTCGTCCGTAGCGGCCCCCGTAGTAGCTCATGATGTCGTCCTTGCCGGGCGAGACCACGAAGCAGATGTGGGTGGCGCCTCCGACGTCCATGCGCTCGAGCAGGAACTCGCTCACCGCGCGCGGCCGCTCGGCGCCGTTCTCGATACGGCTTCCCACCGGCAGAAGCTCCTTCGAGAACGCCAGCGGCTGAATGCGCGACCCCACGCCCGCGGCCGGGACGATTCCCCAGATCCGCCGGCCGCTCTCGCACGTGAGCTCGATCGTGTCGCTGCCTTTGGGTACGGGTGGGTGGAGCGCCGACGCCAGGATGCCCTCGAGCTCGAGCGCCCTCGAGTCGGCGGTGTGGCACTCGAGCACGCGATCGCGCGCGTTGCGCGCCAGGCTCGCCAGCTCCGAGTCGCCCAGCTCGAGCGCGGCCACGGCCTCCTCCGCGCCCCGGGCGACGAGGATCTCGCTTCCCGGAGCGAAGAACTGGTCGAGCCCGTCCCACCAGTCGCTCAGCACCGGCACGCCGCAGGCGGCGGCCTCGAAGAGCCGCCCCGAGGGGCAGTAGCCCCGGCGCGCCATCGACTCGCGCGTGATGTTCAGGGTCAGGCGCGACGAGCAGTAGAAGCGCGAGTGCTCGGGAGGCGGCACGTGCTCGCGATAATGGATGTTCGGCCGCCACGGAAACTCGCCCGGATACATCGAGCCGCCGAGAATGAACTCGCACGCCGGCCGCAGCGAGGCGGGCCGGAGAAAAAGATTTTCCAGCAGCGGCTGCCGGTCGGCGGCGTAGGTTCCGAGATAGGAAAGAGCGAAGCGCCGCGCGCCGGGCTCGACGTGCGGCCGGTGCGTTTCGGGATCCACGCTTCCGTAGAGGGGAAAAACCTTGCGTGCGCCGAGGCGCGCGCGCAGGCCCGAGAGCGCGGAGCCGCCGACGTAGCTCAGGGCAAGATCGAAGTCAGCGAGCCCTCCCGGAATGGCGTAAGGCGCGGGCTGACCGCGCTCTTCGGCATCGAGCGTTACGCCCGTATCGAGGTCGTAATAAGCCTTCAGCCGCGCCGGCGAATCGAGCACCGCCCGCGCCGCGGCCGCCGCATCGGGACAATACGACGTGACCACCCCCACGTCGCAATCCGACAGCTCGTCTTCGGCACGGCGCCGGATGTCGTCGAAGGAGCCATAAAGCACGAGCTTCAATCCCGGGATAGCGACGAAATCGCGCTGGCTCGCGTAGTACGGCACGTCTTTCTCGAAAAAAACGACGGAGTGTCCGCGCCGGGACAGCGCGCGACACAGGCCGCGCCAAAGCGTGGCGTGCCCGTTTCCCCAGGATGAGCTAATCGTAAGCCCGAATACGACCAGTTTCACGGAGTCGTTCCTCTGGGAGAGCCGAGGGTGCAACAAGCGGGCCTCGGCGGCACGGCGGCCAGCGTAAGCGGCTGATTCCATTGATCGGGTAGTTAACTGCGCGGTTATCTTTTTCGCGTTTTTCGCACCTCGATGTTAAAAAAAAGATCACCCGCCTTACGTCTGCACGCCCGATTTCAAGCACCCCCTTGATCGCAAAACAAAATCCCCGGCATATGGACTGCAATAGATCAGGGCATGAAGAAGAGAGCCATCGTCCTGGTCGTCATGTTTTCGGGACTCAGCACCGCCGCCTTCGCGAACGATTGGAAGTCGACGGAGGCGATGAAAAAATTCTACCAGCAGCAGGCTGGTACTCCGAAGGACACGAGACCGACGAACGACCCGCGCTCGATCGCCGATGAGCCACAGGATCCGGTCGACGAGCCGACGCCTCCCCCGGCCGAGATCAAGGATCCGGTCGTCGAACCGACGCTGGAACCCGAGATCACCCTCGAGTCGGTCACCATCAAGCCCTTGTCGGAGTCGAAGCACGCCGAGGAGCTCGAGCCCCAGATCACCCTGGAGTCGGTGGTCGTCAGACCGCTGGCTACCGCGAAGGATTTGAAAAACACGAAAGCCTGGGGCAACGACCTCGGCTTCTGGCTTGAAGTTCGCTCGCGCTGCTCTGCCCTCGAGGGCAGCCAGAAGACGATCGTCTCGCGGATCAAAGACACGATCGCCGAGTTCAAGAAGGTCAGCGCGACGTCGCTCAAGTACTTTCAGGATACGAAGTCGTCGGAGCTGGCGCCGATCAGCGAGCGCCTGGACGACGACTTGAAGGCGATGTCCGACGTCTCCAACTTCCGCGGCAAGGGTTTCGCCGACTTCATGGCGCGCCTCGACTCCGACCTCAAACAGGCCAAGCGCGGCGCCGACCTCCTGTTCAAGCACCAGCTCACCGCCACCGAGATGACCCAGGCCTGGGTGGCCGACAGCAAAGCCCTCGGAAAATTCCGGGACGCGGACCTGAAGGCGCTCCACGGCAAGATCAAGGCTCTCAAGCACTCGGCGCTCTGCCAGACGGCGGACAAGAGAATCGCGGGCGTGCTCGAGCGCATCTCCAAGGAATCGACGCGGAAGAAGTTCTTCTTCCCCGACTCCGAGAACGTGTCCCAGAGCGACTGCCACGAGCTCGACGGAAACATCCGATCGCTGCTCGACCTTCGCGACAGCCTGGGCACGGTGCTGCTCAACCTCGACGGCGTCCCCCAGCAGTCACGCATCGTCCTCTCCGCGCTGATCGACGGCTACCGGGCAAGACACGGGCTTCGCGGCGCCTCGGACCCGCTGTCCGAGAAGCAACGCACCGAGCTCTTCGCGCTCGTCAACCAAACGCTCGAGCTGCTGCCGAAGCAGGCGCTTTAAGTATCGTCCCTGACACAGCCCTCGAAAACCCGGCGATCCCCCTTGGCCCACTTCGCGGCCGCGTCGGGGTCGGCAAGAGCCGCCAAAACCGCCGAGCACAGCTCGTAAAGGTTGGCGTCCAGGCCCTTCTCGGGAAGTCGCTCGAAAGCCCCTTCGATGATCCCGCTGATGCCGGTGAGGAGCTCGAGTGAGATCGGAATCTCGACTTTCGTACGGTCTTTCTGGAAGGACACTCGGCACCGTTTCACCGAAAACGAATGCGCCAGGCGACAGGTCAATGGTCTGTTCGCGTAAATCGAGCAGCAATCGTCGACGAGCAGCGGGCAAGCCGTCTTGTCATTGATGTTTTTGCGGACGGAGGCACCCTTGAGGCCTTTGACCCGGCTTTTCATCTTTTCCTCGAGCGCCTCGAGCCGCTCGTTCGAAAGAGACTCTTTCAGGACGCGCGCGATGCGGATCGCTTCGAACGGAAAAACCGTCGCCGGCTGGTGGCAGCAGTAGGAGCAGCCTTCCTCGCAGGCCGTTTTGACGGCGGCGCCCTCTTTGGCGACGAACTTCGCGGCAAGGGCGTGGGCGGCATCCGCCAGCTCGTGGGGCAGGCGCGCCGTTTTTCCGGCCTTCCGGAGGGTTTCGGCCTGGCTCGCTTCCTGTCGAGCCTTGAAAGCCTCGAAATGGTTTTTTTCCTCCATTTAAAAAATATAACAAATGTATATCGTATGGCCATGAAGAACCTCGCGATGAAGTCGGCTCTGCTCCTTCTGCTCCTAATGACCGCGGCCCTTCTCATGGCGCTCAAGGTCGGCGACCCCGCGCCCGACTTCAGCGCCAAGAACCAGGACGGCAAGACGATCCACCTGGCCGACTTCAAGGGCAAGCAGCCCGTGCTGCTCTACTTCTATCCCAAGGACGACACACCCGGCTGCACCAAGGAAGCCTGCAGCTTTCGTGACCGCTTCGCGAAGTTCAAGGAGCTCGGCGCGGTCGTGCTGGGGGTTTCGGGCCAGGGCGCCAAAAGCCACCAGGAGTTTCGCGCCAAGCACAAGCTGCCCTTCGACCTGCTCGTCGACTCCGACGGCGCGATCAACAAGGCCTACGACGTGGGCACGATGTTCGTCGTCGGCTTTTACAAGCGCCGCAGCGTGCTGATCGGCAAGGACGGCAAGCTTCTGCGCTATTACGAAGACGTGAATCCTGAAACGCATGCCGCCGAGGTCATCAAAGACCTCGAGGACGCGCGCGGACGCTAGAGAGCTCGCCATGTCACGATCGGGACCGCAGCTCGCCCTGCTCTCAGCCGTTTTATTCGGGATCTCGCCCGCGCTGATCAAAGCGCTGCTCGGCTCGGTGTCGCCGCTGCTGGTCGCCGGCATGCTCTATCTCGGTTCGGGGCTGGGTTTGCTCGTGCTGCTCTCGTTCGAGAGAACCGGCTTCGGGGCGCAGCTTAAAACGCTCTCCACCCGACAGCGCCTCAAGCTGCTCGGAGCGATCGTTTCCGGAGGGCTGGCCGCTCCCGTGCTTCTGACCTATGGGATCAGGCGCGGCACCGCTTTCGAGGTCTCGCTGCTCTTGAATCTGGAAACGGTCGCCACGACCCTGATCGCCGCCTTCGTGTTTCACGAGCACGTCGGCCGGCGCGTGTGGGCCGGAAAGGCGCTCATCGTCGCCGGCGCGATCCTCGTCAGCCTCAACCTGTCCGGCGGAATGGCGTTCTCCGTTTCCTCGCTGCTCGTGGTCGGCGCCTGCGCGCTCTGGGGCATCGACAACAACCTGACGCGAGAGCTCGAGGAGCTTTCTCCGACTCTGCTCTCGAGCGTAAAGGGCCTGGCTGCGGGCATCTTCAACACGGCCCTCGCCCTGCTTCTCACTCGAAGCGCGCCGACGCTGCCCCAGGCCGGCGCGATGCTCGCCATCGGCGCTTTGAGCTACGGCTTGAGCCTCGTGCTCTTCGTGAAGGCGCTGCGCCTGATCGGCTCGGCGAGAACGAGCACCTACTTCGCCGTCGGGCCTTTCGTCGGGATGGCGGCCTCGGTGCTCGTGCTGGGCGACGCACTCACACGCCCACCTGCCCGACATCCACCACCGGCACCGGCATTAGCGCGGCGCTAGCGAAGGCAGCTACAGTCCCACTGCTTGGGAGGGCACCCGGTGCAGCCACGCATGCAGGCTCCGCCACACGTCGCGAGGATTTTCGGCGTCTTCTGGTCGATGTAGTAGGCCGGGCCGTCGGCGGCCGAGTTGCAGTCGATCAAGACGAGGTCGTGGCATTCCTGGATGAGCTTGCAGCTCATGTTGCCGGCGAGCCCGGCCAGGCCGTTCGCGTTGGGTAAGCTCAGGCGCGCAAGCAGCCGGCGCTGCTCGGCGGTCAGCTCCTTCGCTTCGCACGGCGAGCTCGTGGGCACCACGACCGGCGGCGGCCGTACCCCGCCATCGACGAACGCCTGAGCGGTCTCGGCAAACCCCTTGCGTAGCGCGCCCTCGTAAGCGGTGATGACCTTGGGCGCGGCCTTGTCCTTCACGGCCTTCAACATCGCGGAGACGGACGCCGTGCGCCCGGCCCAGGCGGCGTCGGAGAGCGCGCTGCTCAACGCGACGCCGGCAAGCGGGTCGGCGCCCGCGTCGAGCAGAACCTGGATCGTCTCGAGATCGTCGCCTCTCACGACCGACTTCAGCGCCAGGTCGAGGTCGGCGGCGATCTTTTTCGAGGCGAGAAACGCGAGCGTCTTCGGCAGGCGCCGTGGCGCGAGGTTCACGATCAAGCCGCCGTCGAAATCACAATGGTACTGGTCGAGAAGCTTCGCCGCTTGAAGAAGGGCGTCGTCGGAGATGC
>JACQAX010000104.1 GCA_016194795.1 Deltaproteobacteria bacterium
CGAGATGGTCATGCCTGGCGACAACTGCGCCATGGAAGTTGAGCTCATCACGCCGATCGCGATGGAAAAGGAACTTCGTTTCGCCATCCGTGAAGGCGGCCGCACGGTCGGTGCAGGCGTCATTGCCGAGATTCTGGAATAAATAGTTTTTATTAACTGAGGCGCAGGAAGCTGCCTAGATAGCCGGTGTCAAAACCTTAGCCAGTATGGCGAGTAAAGAGCTATCAAAGAAGGTACTATGGAACATAAGATTCGTATTAAGCTGAGAGCATTCGATTACAAGGTTCTGGATCAGTCGGTTTGGGAAATCGTGAACACCGCTAAGCGCACTGGCGCGAAGGTCCGTGGCCCGATCCCGTTGCCGACCGTGATCAATAAATACTGCGTACTTCGCTCGCCCCACGTTGATAAGAAGTCTCGTGAACAGTTCGAAATCCGCACCCATAAGCGCTTGATCGATATCCTTGAGCCGACCCAGCAGACGGTCGATAGCCTCATGAAGCTCGATCTTTCGGCAGGTGTTGACGTAGAAATTAAGTCGTAGTATACAAACGCTTCATTTTGGAAATTTTGCCGTATCTTGTTCAAACGAGGCCTGAGTAGGGCCACACGTGAACGAGAACGGCAAAAGACGTTTTCCGTGTACTTCTAGTCGCGGATGCATCCTGCTGACCCGGTTTTTTGCCGGTGAACTGCCAGGTGATGCTGTGGCCCTCAGTTCCTGCAATTCTGTAGGCTGTGTTGCTAAAGCAATAAATTGAATGGGCATAATCACTCCCGCCATAAAGGGGGTGAAATGTTTGTTGAGGTAAAGAAGAGATGAGTGAACAGACGGAAAAAGCAGGCAACGCTACCGAGTCGCAGGGCGGCTCCAAGGGTGTTGTGCTTAAGGGAATCCAAGCAGGTATTCTCGGTCTCAAGGCCGGGATGACCCAGATTTACAACAAAGACGGCGATGCTGTTCCTGTGACTGTGATCGACTTGCAGCCGACTGTCGTGACGCAGGTAAAGAACGAAGCGCGCGACGGCTATGTCGCCGTTCAGGTCGGCTTCTCTCCGAAGAAGCCCCAGCGTACGACGAAGGCTGATAAAGGACATTTCAAGAAGTCCGGTGCTCCCGGCTTTTACACGGTTCGTGAATATCGCGTCGACTCTGTCGACGGCATTCAGGAAGGCGCACTCCTTCTTCCGGACTTCGTGAAGGAAGGCGACCTGGTCGACGTTACCGCGGAAAGCAAGGGTAAGGGCTTTCAGGGCGGCATGAAGCGCCATAACTTTTCGGGCGGCTTCAAGACGCACGGCGCTTCGGTTTGCCATAGAAGCTTAGGCTCCATTGGTAACCGCGCCGATCCGGGCAGAACGTTTAAGAATAAGAAGATGGCCGGCCACATGGGGCACGAGCAGGTCACCATCATGAATCTTCGTGTTATCAGTGTTGATCGCGAAAACAACCTCATGCTCGTGAAGGGCTCGATCCCGGGACCGAAGAACGGTGTGGTTTCGGTTCGCAAAGCGGTCAAGGACAACGGGTAATTTATGGCAAAAGTAGATGTTGTTAATTTGAAAAATGAAAAAGTCGGCTCGATCGACCTGCCTGACGAGGTTTTCGGGCAAAAAGTGAACGGTCCGTTGGTCCTCCAGGTGATCAAGGCTCAGCTCGCGGGCCTTCGCCAGGGCACGGCCAAGACGAAGGTTAAGAGCGAAGTTCGGGGCGGTGGCAAAAAGCCGTTCCGTCAGAAGGGCACGGGCAATGCTCGCCAAGGCTCGAGCCGTAGTCCGCTCATGCCGGGTGGTGGCAGCAGCTTCGGTCCGAAGCCGCGCAAGTACAACCAGCGCACGCCTAAAGAAATGGTCCGTGGCGCGTTGCGCTCGGTTCTCTCCGACAAGCTCGCTGCGAAGCACCTGGTGATCGTCGACAAGTTCGACCTCAAGGCTCCGAAGACGAAGGAGCTCGCTGCAACGCTCACGAATGCGTTCAGCGCGAAGAAAGCTCTTCTCGTGGACGCGAAGAACCAGAATCTCTCTTTGGCCTCGAGAAACCTGCCGACGGTCAACTTCGTCAGCACGGATGGCATTAATACGTACGACGTCGTCAAGCATGACTGGCTCTTCTTGAGCAAGGCTTCGGCTGAAGCTCTTGCCGCGAGATTGGCGTGAGGTGACAGATGAAATCTGTTTTTGAAGTTATTACGAGACCTATTATCAGCGAGAAGAGCACCGTCCAGAACGAGTTGCTGAGAACCTATGCGTTTCAGGTTGCTCCTGCCGCTAACAAGCAGGAAATCCGTGAAGCCATCGAAGGCCTGTTCAAGGTCAAGGTGGAAAAGGTTCGCACCATGCTGGTTCACGGCAAGTATAAGAGAAGCGGCCGCTTTGTTTCCAAGCGCAACAACTGGAAGAAGGCGCTTGTGACTCTTAAAGAAGGCCAGAAAATTGAATTCTTCCAGGGTGTATAAAAATGGCAGTCAAATCGTTTAAACCAACATCAGCTGGTCTTCGTCACAAAGATGTCGCGGATTTCAGCATTCTGACAAAGAAGGCTCCGGAAAAGTCTCTTCTCGAACCGAAGAAGAGAACTGGCGGGCGCAATGCTTACGGCAGAATCACCACCCGTCATATGGGTGGCGGTCACAAGCGCATGTATCGTGTTATCGACTTCAAGCGCGATAAGCTCGACATTCCTGCTAAGGTCGCGTCGCTCGAGTACGATCCGAACAGAACGGCGTATATCGCGCTCCTGAACTACGTGGATGGTGAAAAGCGCTACATCCTGGCGCCGCTCAACCTCAGCGTGGGTGACTCGGTCATCGCCAGTGAAACGGGCGACATTCGCCCCGGCAACACCATGACGCTTTCGGCGATGCCGGTCGGTACGCTTATTCACAACCTCGAGCTCCTCCCGAACAAGGGTGGAAAGTTAGTCCGCGCTGCGGGCGGCGTTGCGCAGCTCATGGGTCGTGAAGGCGATTACTGCCAGGTGAAGATGCCTTCGGGCGAAATGCGCAAGATCCACCATCGTTGCCGTGCGACGATCGGCCAGCTTGCCAACACCGAGCACATGAATATCTCGATCGGCAAAGCCGGGCGAAACCTCGGGTGGCGGTCATCCGCGCACTCCGTGGGGTCAGCCGACCAAGGGTTACAAGACGCGCCATAACAAGCGGTCCGACAGTTTCATTATCAAGAGAAGAAAGTACGGCGGAGGCACAGTGGCTAGGTCAGTTAAAAAAGGCCCGTTTATCGACGACCATCTTCTGAAGAAGGTGGAAACGTCTAAGTCGAGCAACGACAAAAAAGTGATCAAGACTTGGTCTCGCCGGTCGACGATCATCCCGGACATGGTCGGGTTGACGTTCGCCGTTCACAACGGCCGCAAGTTCATTCCGGTCTACGTGACGGAGAACATGGTTGGTCATAAACTTGGTGAATTTGCCATCACGCGCACCTTCCACGGCCACACTCCGGCCGACAAGAAGGCAGCGGAAGGCGCCCCGGCCGCGGCCGCGGCTCCTGCTGGCGCTGCGAAGCCGGCCGCTCCGGCAGCAGCTAAACCGGCGGCTGCGCCGAAGGCCTAAGAGGTGAATTATGGAAGTTACTGCTAACTTGAAATACATCCGAGTCACTCCGAGAAAAGCGATGCTTGTCGCAGATCTCGTGCGTGGCAAGAACATCAACGAAGCGCTTGCGATCCTGAAGTTCTCGCGTCGCAAGCGTATCGCCAACCACATCACCGGCTTGCTGAAGTCGGCGGTGGCGAACGCTGACCAGAAGGGCAAGATCGATATCGACACCCTTTTTGTGAAACGACTCGAAGTTGGTAAGGGCCCGACTCTCAAGCGCTTCCGTCCGCGCGCCATGGGTAGAGCTTTCAAGATCAATAAGAAGACCTGCCATATTTCCGTGAGCTTGGCAGAAAGGTAATCAGAAATGGGTCAGAAGACACACCCGATTGGATTTAGACTCGGCGTAAACAAGACTTGGGATTCGCGCTGGTTCGCCAAGCGCGGATACTCGGATCTCCTGCACGAAGACCTCAAGCTTCGTCGCTTCATTCGCGACAAGCTGGCTTCTGCCGGTATCGCAAAAGTCGAAATCGAGCGCGCTGCGAACAAGGTGAAGATCAACGTGCATACGGCTCGTCCGGGCATCGTTATCGGTAAAAAGGGCGCGGGCGTCGAAGGCTTGAAGGCTGACGTTCAGAAACTTTCGAAGAACGAAGTTTTCCTGAACATCATCGAAGTCAAGAAGCCTGAAGCGAACGCTCAGCTCATCGCTGAAAACGTCGCCTCGCAGCTTGAAAAGCGCGTGGCTTTCCGTCGCGCGATGAAAAAGTGCATGACCTCGGCCTTTAAGCAGGGGATCAAGGGCATCAAGATCCGCGTCAGCGGCCGTTTGGCCGGTGCCGAAATCGCGCGTACGGAATGGTACAGCGAAGACTCGGTGCCCCTCCACACGCTTCGCGCGAATATCGATTACGGTACTTCGGAAGCTCGTACGACGTATGGTCAGATCGGCGTAAAAGCCTGGGTCTACCACGGCGAGATTCTCAATACCAAGAAAGAGAAAGTGAGCTCGTAACATGTTGTCTCCGAAACGCGTAAAATGGCGTAAACACCAGAAGGGTCGCATGCGTGGCAAAGCGCTGCGCGGCAATACGCTCTTCTTCGGCGCCTACGGCCTGGTGGCTGTCGAGTGCGGCCGTATCACCTCAAAGCAGATCGAGTCGGCGCGCGTCGCCATGACTCGTTACGTGAAGCGTGGTGGCAAGATTTGGATCCGTATCTTCCCGGACAAGTCGTTGAGCAAGAAGCCCGCCGAAACCCGCATGGGTAGCGGTAAGGGTAGTCCGGAAGAATGGTGTGCGGTGATTAAGCCGGGTCGCATTCTGTATGAGATGGATGGCATCTCGAAACAGGAAGCGACAGAGGCCCTTCGTCTTGCGGGTCACAAGCTCCCGCTCAAAGTAAAAGTAATTTCGAAACCTGAGGTAAAGGTCCATGAGCAAGGAAACGAAAGTAACAAACAGCCTGTCGCTTGAGGAACTCAAGACGAAAGGTGTCGAACTCGAAGCGCAGCTTTTCAAGCTTCGCATGCAGCAGACGACTGGGCAGTTGGCTAACACCTCTCTCATTCGTCTGGCGCGGAAGGAACTTGCTCGTATCAAGACCTTCCAGACCCAGAAGCTGCAGAAGACCAGCAGTCGGAAAGAAGTGAAAGGTAAATAAGTATGGCTCAGACTCAAAGCGCTGACAAAAAAGTGGCAGAGCAGACCGAAGGCAGCGGCCGGAAGAGAATTCTTCAGGGCGTTGTCGTTAGCGACAAGATGGAGAAGACCATCGTTGTGAAGGTCGACCGTCGTGTGAAGCACGGTCAGTATCTGAAATACCTGACCCTGTCGAAGAAGTACAAGGCGCACGATGAAAAGCGTGAAGCGAAGACTGGTGATCGCGTGGAGATCGTCGAGTCTCGCCCGATCAGCCGGCACAAGTGCTGGGCGTTGCGTCGTGTATTAGAGCGCTCGTCGCTTCAGTAAAGGGAATTGAAAAATGATTCAGATGATGAC
>JACQAX010000105.1 GCA_016194795.1 Deltaproteobacteria bacterium
AAAGACAGAGTCCGGACGAGGTCTTCGCGCAATCGGCGTCAGCCTGCTCCGCGCTCGCCCCGGTCGCCTCGGTCGCCGCCACCACCGGCCGCCGCAGCCGCGGCCTTCAGGATTTTGCGCTTATCGAGACCGTACTTTTCGACCTTCATGATGAGGCCTGCTCGCGAAATTCCCAGCTCTTTGGCCAGGCGCGACTTGTTTCAGTTCGTGCGCTTCAACCCTTCGCGGATCATCGTCTTCTCGAGCTCCTCGAGCGCGTCCTTGAGCTTGCCCGCGACGCGGACACCCTGAACCTTCGAATGCTCGCCGAAATCGCGGATACGCTGCGAAAGCAGGTCCGCGGCCATGCGGGGCTCGTCGCCCGCGAGCACCAGCACGCGCTCGATCTCGTTCTCAAGCTCGCGGATGTTGCCCGGCCAGGGGTAGTCGAAGATCTTCTCGATCGCCCGCTTGGCGAGCGCCTTGACGGCGATGCCCTTCTCTTTACAGCCGCGCGCGAGGAAGAAGTCGACGAGCAGAGGAATGTCTTCCTTGCGCTCGCGAAGCGGCGGCACGGTCAGGTTGATGACGTTCACGCGATAGTACAAGTCTTCGCGGAACTCGCCGGTCTCGGTCATCTCTTTCAGGTCCTTGTTCGTCGCCGCGAGCACTCGCACGTCGACCTTCTTCGGCTCGGTGCCGCCGACCGGGGTCAGCGTCCCCTCTTGGAGCACGCGCAACAGCTTCACCTGCATGCTGGGCGACATGTCGCCGATTTCGTCGAGGAAGAGCGTGCCCTTGTCGGCCGCCTCGAACAGGCCCTTCTTGTCCTTCACCGCGCCGGTGAACGCGCCCTTGATGTGACCGAACAGCTCGGAGTCGAGCAGGTTCTCGTTGAACGCCGAGCAGTTCACGGTGACGAAGGCGCCGTCCTTGCGAGGGCTGTTGTAATGGATCGCGCGCGCGATGAGCTCTTTACCGGTGCCGTTCTCGCCTTGGATGAGGACGGTCGACTCGCTCTGCTTGATCTTGTCGAGCAGCAGGTACATGTCCTGCATCGGCTTCGACTTACCGATCATGTTGTCGTAGCGATAGCGCGTGCCGAGCTCCTTATTGAGCGCGTTGATGCGCTCCTCGCGCCGCGAGATCTCGGTGTGGAAGGTGACGATTTCCTGCGCCACGAGCTCGACGAGCTGCTTGAAGTAGTCGAGGTCGCCGCCCGACGTGACTTTCAGCTTGCTCATCGCCTTCTCGATGTCGCCGAGGTCGAGGTCGGCGGCCTTGGCCGACTCCTTCGCCTTGGACTTGTCGCCGCTCATGAGGTCGTTCGGCAGCATGGGATACGCGATCACGCTGCCCAGGAACTCGTTGTCGACGGCGATCTTCGAGACCAGCGCGCGCTCGGCGGACAGCATGCCGTCCTGCACGAGGTTGCCCTTCTCGGACCTGAAAATTTTCTCGGTCGACTTGTGCGCGAGATCGATCAGGAGGCGCTGGCCCGACTCTTTCGCGGCGACGACGGCCGTAAGCGTGTTGCGGAACTCACGCTTCTCGCCCGGCTCCCAGTTCTTGAACTGGCCCTTCTCGTCGACGAAGAAGATGTCCGTGTCGAACCAGTGGCCGAGGATCTCCTCGAGCTTCCGAATGACGTGGATGTGTTTCAGCTCTTCCCAGTTGATCATCCTAATCTCCCCTATTCTCTAAAGTATAGAAGCACCGCAAAAACATTCAACAGGGTTCGTACATATTATCGACAGGCGGTGATTACTTTTTGAGCACCCAGGTGTTTAAGGCTTGAGCTAGGCATTTAAATCCATGCTGCATAGCGTCGCCGACAAAATCCCCGTCGAGCTCGAGAGCAACGGGTTCGTCGAAGTAGAAAACGATCTCCGCTCCCTGGATGGCTTTGTGGCGCATGACGATGTCAGGCGGCGGCGTTGCCGTCGATTTGATCGCGTTCATCGAGCGAGCCATCTCGAGAAGCCCTGGTTTCGGGAAAACGATCGCGTCGAGCTTGCCATCGTCGAAGCGCGCCGCGCGCGTCCAGTACAATCCACTGCCGTTGGCTTTGCCGTTGCCGACGAAGGCGCCGAAGAACGGGCCGGTGTACACCGACTCGCCATCGACCTTCACGTCGACGCGCCCCCTGCCGCCGCCGGCGAACGCCAGAAGGCCCTCGACCTGATAGACAGCCGACGTCTTCGACCAGAAGGCCTGACGTTGTTGCGCGTTCTCGACGACCTTGCCGCCGTAGCCGATGCTCGCCATATTGATGAAGACGCGGCCATTGGCGCTGCCGAGATCGAGCGTCTGTCGCGACCAGCGACGTGTGGCGCCCCCGGCGGCGTCAGCCGCCCACTCCCAGAACTCCCCATCCTCGAGCCGGTAGCCGTAATACGCCCGCGCGAAGTCGTTGCCCCGCCCGCCGGGAACCGGAACGAGCGAAAGCCCGTCGGCATCGGCGCGCATCCCATACAGGTGAGCGGCGACTTCCATGAGCGTTCCGTCCCCGCCGATCGCCATCACGGTGCGGATCCCGCGCGTCTTCACGAAGGCCTCGACCTCCGTCTTCCACTCCCCGCCGCGCGTCGTCTGGACGATCGGCCAGTTCGCCGGGTCGCCCGCCGCCGCCGCCGCCGCCAGCGAGCGCACCGCGCCCTCGTTGCGACGAGCCGCCTCGAGAAGCCGCGCGCCACGCCCGTTGCCCGACACCGGATTGCCGACGATCAGGATGCGGTTATCTTGCGCCATCGAAAAGCTCGTCGAGCCAGTAAACCACCTTGGCCTCCGAGATCCCCCTCAAGTGCTCCATGCACGACCAGCTCTGGCAAACGATCTTATCGAGCGCGCGCCCGTCTTTCACGAGATCAGCCAGAAAACGTTCGCCAATCGCGCGCGCGTTGCCGGGATGCGCCAGGCGATAGTGTCCCTCGCCGCCGCAATCGTGCACGTTCCAGCCGCTGTGGAACGGCAGCAGTCCCCGCTCGTACATCGGTACCGAATACCCGAGGCGCGGAAACAGGCGCGACAGGAAATAGCTCTCGTGAAACGACGTTCCCAGGGGAAGCTCGCGCGCCGCCATCTCGGCGAAGAACCTCTGCCACACGAGGCGCACCTCGGCGCCGAGCGCCTCACGCTCCTCCTTGACCGCCTTCGCCAGGAACCACGCGGCGTCCGGCGACTCCACCCAGAGTTGTGTGCAATCGGAAAGCGCGTCGCCGATCTCGTCGATACGCAGCTCCGAAAGTTTTCCCCACGACCATTCCCGGTGCGGCAGCCAGGCTTCGCATACCGAGGTGGCGCCCAGCTCCTCGAGCAGCTTCGGACGCGCCAGCCACCACTCCCGGCGGCCCGGCTCGCAAAGCACGACCACGCCCTCGAGAGCGCGCAGCGCCTCGAGCGAGCGGCCGACCTCGCGCGCGTCGACCTGCTCGGTCAGGCTCCCGGCGGGCGAAAGCCGAACCGACTCGCGCGAGAAGTGCTCGGCGCGCGCCTGCCGCAGCTGGGTCGCGACGTCGTTCTCGTGCACGCAGAACTCCGTGCAGCGCCCGCACCCGGTGCACTGTTCGAGAAACCACAGGCGCTGGGCCGGCCCGCCCGCCACGCTCTCGGGCGTAAACCCCCGCTCGGCGAGATGCAGGAGCGACATCTTCCCGCGCGGCGTGACCGTGTTGTCGCGCAACGTCTCCGCGACCGGGCACGCGAAACGGCACATCTCGGGGCAATAGAAGCACGCCTCGGGTTCCCAGCGAAAACGCCCCGAGAACTTGAGCAGCTTCTTCTTGAAAACCCAGCCTTGGATCCTGGACTTAAAGCCCGAGATTCCCAGGGTTGAGGATATTTTTTGGATCAAGCTCATGTTTGAAACTCTTCAGTACGTCGTGCAGCACGCCGCGCTGCCTGCGGTAAGCCAATGCTTTGAGACGGCCGATGCCATGGTGGTGGCTGATCGCCGCGCCCTGCGCCTCGCACGCCTTGAGCAGCTCGTCCCAGACGCCGTCGTAGAACTCCGGAGTCGGCGTATCCTCTGGCGAGCGCCCGCAAAGCGTGAAGTAGATGTTCCCGCCGCAATGATAGAAGTGGGAGAAGTGCGCGATCACGAGCAGCATCTCGCCCTTGCCGGGAAACCGCTTCGCCACCGCTTCAGTGGCCAGCTTCACGTGCTTGTGGAGGCTCGGCAGCCCCGCCCAGCTGGTCGACACCTCGAACGTGTCGAGAATCATGCGCCGGTGGCTCAGGATGAGCTGCTGGTTGTAGCTGATATCGTAACGGTGCGCCCACCAGTGCTGCGCGGGCTCCTCGCCGGTGTCTTTCCAGTCGGGCCATTTCATCGTGAGCTGGTTGATGCGGAGAGCGGTGAAGTCCGTGAGCGTCTGCTCGCCCTCGATGATGCAGACGAGCTTCACGCCGTCCTTGATGCCCATGAGCATGCGGCTCTCGTCCTCATCGTAGATGCGAGTGACGGCCGGGCGCAACCCTTCCTGCATCCACTGGCGCACGCCTTCGAGCGCCTTCTCGGTCGACGAAACGACGAACGAGAGGAAGCGCCGGTTTTCAGCGAGCTTGTGCACCTTCACCCAAGCGGACGTAAGAAACGCGAGCGAGCCCTCGCTCCCCAGAAAAAGATGGTTCCAGTCGGGACCGACCGCGAGACGGGGCGCTACCGGCGTCGTGAAGAACTCGCCCGTGGGCAGCACGCCCTCCACGGCAAGCACCATGTCCTCGATCTTCCCATAATAGGTGGAGAGCTGTCCCGCCGCGCGCGTCGCCAGGTATCCCCCGAACGAGGAGCAGTAGATCGACGACGGAAAATGCCCGAGCGTGAAGCCGCGCTGGTTGAGGTCCTCTTCGAGCACCTGCCCGATGATCCCGCCCTGGACCTTGGCGATCTGCGACTTCTCGTCGAGCAGCTCGATCTTGTCGAGCCGCTTCAGATCCACGCTTATCCGCGGACGGTGGCGCTCCTGGTCGCGCCCGGGCGTCGCGCCCCCGCAAACGCCGCTACCGGCTCCGTACGGGTACAGCTCCCAGCCCTTTTCATTGGCCGCCCGAACGAACTTCGCGAGCTTCTCGGAGTCCGCCGGCCACACGACCGCATCGATCGACGGCTCCTGAAGATCCCCTTCGCGCGCCTCCAGATGAACCCGCGGCATGAGATCCTTGCTATACACCCTGCGCGTGTAGAGATCGTCGGCGACGAAGGCACTATCTTCGGGAAATAACGACTGAATTTCGTTTCCCAGGGCCGATACTAGGGCTTTCACGACGTCTCCACTTGTTGTAAGGGTTGCTCTATGCCCAAAACAGTAACGAGTACCGTCTACTTTGACAATGCCGCAACTACTGCAATGCTGCCCTGCAGCCTGGAGCGGCTGAAC
Source organism: Deltaproteobacteria bacterium (assembly GCA_016194795.1). Classification (GTDB taxonomy): domain Bacteria; phylum Bdellovibrionota; class UBA1018; order UBA1018; family UBA923; genus JACQAX01. The sequence continues at coordinate 5,358 of JACQAX010000105.1, forward strand.
GAGCTGACGGTCAATGTGATGGGAAACTCCGCGAGCGCCCACCGCCGCGGCCGTCAGGCCGAGGAAGTCGAGAACGAGTGCCGCGAAGCCATCGGGCGCCTTTTCAACGTCCCCCCCACCCACGTCATCTTCACGTCGGGCGGCACCGAATCCAATAACCTCGCGATCTGGGGCGCGCTGGGCGGCCTTACCCAGGCTTTCCATTGGCTGAAGAACAACGGCCAGGGAAAGATCCTCACCAGCACGGTTGAGCACGCGGCGACCGGCAAAGTGGTCGAGGCGCTCGAATGCATGGGCGCGCCCGTCGGCTGGATCGGAGTCGACAAAGAAGGCCTGCTCGACCTCAACCAGCTCGAGCAAGAGCTCACGACGCGCACGAAGCTCCTCAGCATCCACCACGCGCAGAACGAGATGGGCGCGCTGCAAGACCTGCGAGCCATCTCCAAGCTCGTGCGTTCCAAGCAGCCCGACGCGCTGATCCACGCCGACGCGGTCCAGTCGTTCATGAAAATCCCGCTCGACATGGAAGACCTTGGCGTCGACCTCGTCAGCGTGAGCGGCCACAAGTTCGGCGGTCCGAAGGGCATCGGCGCGCTCGTGCTCGGGCGCCGCTTCGAGACGCGCAATCCCAAGATCGGCAACCTCATCCACGGCTCCGCTCAACAACACGGCCTGCGGCCCGGCACCGTTCCCGTTCCCGCGATCGGCGCCTTCGTCGCCGCGGCGGAATGGGGCCAGCGCAATCTCGGAGAGTGCCAACGCCAGCTCCTCACCTTGCGCGAGCGCCTGACCTCCCAGCTCCCGTCGCTGGCGGTCGTCAACGGCCCAAGCGACCTCTCGCCGAACAACCCGCGTCGCGCCCCGCAGACGATCAACTTCTCGCTGCCCGGTCTGCCTTCCGCCGTCGCGGTGGAGGCGCTCTCGGCGCGCGGCTACTGCGTCTCTTCGGGGGCGGCCTGCCATTCGACGAATCCCAAGCCCAACGAGACGATCATGCAGATGGGCCTCGGGCGCGAGCGCGCCCTTTCCGCGATCCGCGCGAGCTTCTCGGCCCAGAACACGACCGCCGAAGTGGACGAGTTCGTGAAGGTGCTGAACGAGGTCATCGCGCAGTACGCATGATCAATCCAAGAGCCACCCACCTCCTCATACGCCACCAGGAAATCGCGCTCAAAGGCAAGAACCGTCCTGAGTTCGAGCGACTGTTGCGGAACAACCTCGCCAAGTGCGTCGGCTCTCAGGGCAACGTCTCGAGTGTGAGCGGACGCTTCGTGGTCGAGCTCGCGAACCGCGAGGGTATCCCGCAGCTCGTGGACCGCCTCGCCACGATCGCTGGCGTCGCCGCCGTCACGCCGTGCCTGGTCACCAAGCCGGAGCTCGACCTCATCACCAGCGAGACGCTCGACTGGGCGAAGCACGACCTCGACGCCCGTCCGGAAGCCGCGACGTTCGCGATCCGAGCCCGTCGCATCGACAAGAAGTTCCAGCTCACGTCGAACCAGCTCGACCTCGAGGTCGGCTCGCGCGTGCGCAAGCTGCGCGACGGCATGACGGTCAATCTCAAGAAGCCCGATCTGAAGATCGCCATCGAGGTGCGCCACCACCACGCGCTCATCTACAGCTGGGAAAAAGCCGGCGTCCGCGGCCTTCCCATGAACGCCACCCAGCGCATCGTCTGCCTCCTTTCTGGCGGCATCGACTCCCCGGTGGCCGCTTACGAGCTCATGCGGCGTGGCTGCACGCCCATCTTCGTGCACTTCCACAGCAAGCCGTTCACCTCCGAAGCCAGCGTCGCGAAGGTCAAGCGCCTGGCCGGCGTGCTGCGCAAGCTCAGTCCGCACCCGCTCGAGATGTGGCTCGTTCCGCTCCTCGAAATCCAGAAGGCCGTCCGCGACTCGTGCAACGAGCGCTACCGCACGATCCACTACCGGCGCTTCATGATGATGATCGCCGAAGAGATCGCGAACCGCCGCGGCGCCAAGGCGCTCGTCACCGGCGATGCGCTGGGCCAGGTCGCCAGCCAGACTCTCACGAACATGCAGGCCATCGAAGACGTCGTTCGCCTGCCGGTGCTTCGGCCGCTCGTCGCGCACGACAAGCAGGACATCGTCGCCAAGGCGCGCATTCTCGGCACGTTCGAGATCAGCATCGAACCGCACGACGACACGTGCGTGCTCTTCGCGCCCGACCACCCGAGCACGCAGGCAAAGCTTTCAATCCTGCGCGAGGAGTCCGAGGCGCTTCCGGTCTACGATCTCGTCTTCGCCGCCTGCGACGCCGCGGAAAAGGTTCTGCTCTAAGGGCGAAGACGAAGGGTCAGCTGCCCTTTTTCTTCGTTTCGGTGGGCTTCTCGTTTACCTTCCGCAGCTCGGCCTCGATCTGTTCCAGATCCTTCTTCTGCGAGTCAAGCTGCTTCGACCACTTCTTGCGCTCCATCGAGTTGCGCTCGATGCTGTCGCGCTGGCTCTTGAGCTGCCCGTCGAGCTCCTTGCGCAAGCCATCGAGCTCGGCCAGCGCCGACTTGTACGACTTCGCGTTCTTCTCCCAGATCTCCTTGGCCTTGGTCACCTTGTCGATGTTCTCGCGGTCGATCTCGACGTTCTCGGCCAGGATCTTCAGATTCTCCTGAAGCTGCGCCAGTCGTTTCTTGGTGATGTCGATGTCGCGCCTCGTGGTCTCGACGAGCTCCTGGTCCTTCGCCAACCCTTTTTGGAAGTCCTCGCCCGAGCGCGTGGTCTCGTCGAGCGACTTGCCGGCGCGCTCGAGATTGGCCGAGATCTCCTCGCGTGACTTCTTCTTCGCCGCGAGCTCCTGCTCCAGCATGGCGATGTTCTTCTCGCCGGTCTTGAGATTCTCGTCGAGCGTCTCGAGGTTCTTGGTGATGTCCTGGATGTTCGCGCGGATCTTCGCGAGGTTCTCGCCGATCTCTTCCTTAGCCTTGTCCTGGCCGGTGCCGGCGCGCGCCGACGCGGCCGCCAGCGCGAACAAAACGATTCCGGCTACTTTGAGTGCTCGATGATCCATTGCGTGGTCTCCTGAGACGTCCAATCCTGGGCACCGGCGAACTTACGGATCATCTTGAAGCTCTTATCGATGAAATACGTCTCGGGAAACTTCGCAGTCCCGTACGACGTCGCGATGCCACCGTCGGCGTTCAGAAGAATTGTAAGCGGAAGCTCCTCATGCGGCCAAAGCTTTTTTTCCGCGAAGAGCTTCGTCACCGGAGCCCACTCCTTGTCGACGCTCACCGCGACGACCTCGAGCCCCACGTCGCGTTTCATCGCGTTGGCGAACTTGAGCAACGCCGGCAGCTCAGAGAGGCACGGCGGACACCAGCTCGCCCAGAAGTTGAGGAGAATCGGCTTCCCGCGCAGGCTGCTCAACGTGACCGGACGGCCTTTGGCATCGGTCGCCGTGAAGTCCTTCGGGTCGACCGGCGCGCTCTCGCCCGCTTCCGGTTGCGAGGCGCCGCTCAGATCGATCTCCTGACGGGGCCGCGAATTCCACCAGTACGCGACGGCGACGACGAGCATCGTGACGAGCAGCAGTCCTTTGAAGATTCGCATACTTAACGTTGTACACTGGCGATGCGCGGCCACGCCAGGCAGAAGATACCAAAGGCCCCGGGACGCCCATTGGACAAATTTTAAGTGTCGAATATAATTAAACTATGGACCACGTGCTGGTTCTCAACGCGTCCTTCGAACCGATCCTTGTAGTCCACTGGCAAAAAGCCATCCAGCTCCTGTTTCAGGGCAAGGTGGAGGTCGTCGAAGAATATGAGCGCGAGATCCGTACGGTAAGCATGAGGATCCGTCTGCCATCCGTGCTGCGCCTCCTCAAGTTCATCCCCCTCACGCGCAAGAAAAACATCATCCGCTTCTCCCGAGCCAACGTGCTGCTACGCGACCACTTCACGTGCCAATACTGCGGCCGAAAGCGAACACGCACCGAGCTCACGCTCGACCACGTCGTCCCCGCCGTTCAGGGCGGCAAGAAAACCTGGGAAAACATCGTCACGGCCTGCATCCAGTGCAACCAGCGCAAAGGCGGGCGCACGCCGTCCGAAGCCGGGATGCGCCTTATCGCGAAGCCTGGGCGCCCCGAGTGGTTGCCCACGTTCACCATCCGTTACACCTTGAAATCGACACCTGAACGTTGGAAACTTTACCTCTCGTGGCAGATGTCGACACAAATCCCCAAGAACAGCGGCGCATGACGACGCCCGCGTCCAACGCGGCCACCGAGCCCTCGCGCGCTTACGAAGAGAGCGCGGAGCTGCTTTACTCGGCGCTTCGCTTCTTCCTGCCCGAGGATGCGACCTGCCAGACCCTCGAGGCGGTCGCCGGCGAGCTGGTCGTTGAGCTGCCGCGTACCGGTTACCAGAAGTACGCGAAGCTGCTCTGCTTAAAGCTGGCGCTGGCGCGCCTCGCGACCAACCCGATCGCCAAGCCGCTTTCGAGCTTCGAGATCGGAGCCGTCGTCGCCGCCTCCGAAGGCAGCGTACGTACTCGGCTCGAACGCGCCCGCGGGCGGCTTTTCCCCTCGCCCGTTCCCGAGACCGGAACCACTCCCCCCGCAGCCTCGCATCTTTGCATCCGTACGCGCGAGCTCGTCGAAGACTGGGATATCAACAACCCGCGCCTCGGCCAGTTCACCGTTCCGCCGGCTGTCTCGCGCGCCGTCGGCGGCTGCGCACGCTGCGAGCAGATTCTCCAGCAACGGCTGGCGTCACTGGGCTACTTCCACGAGCTCCAACATACGACGCTGCCCGAGCGGCTCAAGGCGTTTCCGGTCACTCCACTCTTCATCAAAGAAGGCCGGAGGATGCTCCTCAACTGGTCGGTGGCCCCCTGGTACGTGAAAGCCCTCTTCGAAGGCCTCCTCGCGACGACACTCGTCCTCGGAGTCGTGCTCTCGATCCCCCGGATAAAAAGCATCTATGAGTTCTGGCTCGAACGCCGTCTCGACCTCTACAGCATCGCCGAGCTCGCGGCGGGCATCGGTCGCTCCGACTCGACCTCCGAGTCCGCCGCGCCCAACGCCACGGCGAGCCCTCCAGCAGCCGCTCTCAACTCTCCGGGCGGCACGGCGACGTCAGCGGCCGCCACCACGCAGCCCTCAGGCGGCAAAGGCAGCGCCAGCAACGACCGCCTGGCGGTCAAACCCGAGACCGAGTTCATCGGCAGGGATTCCGAAATCCCCTCGAGCGACAAGATCTATCGCGTCCTCATCAAAACCGACTCGCCCGAGACCATCAAGGACCAGGTCGTCCGCCTTCTCAGCACCGTCCACTACGTGTCAGCCGACGAAGACGCAACGGTCGGTGCCGATCTTCCAGGTGGCGTCATGTTCGACGTTTTCGTGCCGCTCAAAAGCTACAAGCAGACCGTCAACGAGCTCGTGAAGATGGGCGAAACCAAATTCATCATCACGCGCGCCAAGGAGCGCGGCGTCGCCGGAAAAGCGCATTTGAAGATCTGGCTCCAGCGCATCTGAGCCGCGCTACTTGATCTGCTTCACGACATCGACCGCCCCCGTATCGAGCGACTGGCCGGCTTTGTTCTTTTCGGAGATCGTTTCGGCGATATCGTCTTTGTAGACGGGCTTGATGTTCTTCGCGTTCGGATTCGCTTTTTTCTGCTGCTCGACGATCGACGTGTCGACGATCTCCATCGTTTTCTTGAGCGCCTCGGCGCTCACGCTATCGTCCGCCGTGATCGCCGTGCCTTTTTTATTGTCGAAAACCGCCTGCTTCACCTTGGCGAAGTCCTTCTCATCCTGCGCGAGACCACGTTTGATCTCGGCCTGCTTTCCCTTAAGCTCCTTGTCGAGCGCGGCATCGGCAGTGCCGTTCTTCTCGTCGACGACCTCGAACTTACGCAGATCGGTCCCCCCACCCTCGGGAGTGAGCACGTCCTCGTTGATCTTGCTCGTATCGGCCTTTCGCGTCTTGTCGGTCGGCGAAGTGAGCCCATCCCCGAGCTTCGCGCCACCGGTGAAATCCACGGGCTGT
>JACQAX010000106.1 GCA_016194795.1 Deltaproteobacteria bacterium
GCGACCTTCGGCGTCGTCGACCGCGGTGAGGAGCATGATTTTGGTGTCGTACCCGTACTTGCGGCGCGCGAACGCCACGACGCGATCGCCGGTGTCGTCCTGGAGCATGTAATCGAGCAGCACGAGATCCGGACACGTCGTCTCGAGCACCTCGAGCGCGCGCCCGACGCTCCGGGCTTTCAAGACCTCGTAACCTTCGTAACGCAGAAACATCGTCAGCGTGTCGATGATGGCCGCGTCGTCCTCGACGAGCAGGATCGTTTTTCCACTCTTGCTACTCATGACGTAATACCCCCAGTGAATGTCTCGGTCGCCCGCGCCGCCAGCGGCAGCGTGAACGTGAACTCCGAACCTTGTCCGTCGCCTTCGCTCTTCACGCGGATGTTTCCCCCCATCCGACGCACAGATTCCCGGCAGACGTATAACCCCAGGCCGAGCCCGCACGGCCCTTTCAAGCCGCTCTGGTGCGCCTGGTAGTAACGCTTGAAAATACCCTTGAGGCGATCGCCCGGAATCCCGAGCCCGCGGTCGCGCACCGTGATCGAGCACTTCGAGCGGCGCACGGAAAGCGACACGGTGATCTCGCCGCCGCCCGGGCTGAAACGGATCGCGTTGTTCAATAGGTTGTCGAGCACGTGCATCGTGCGCTCGCGGTCGGCGCGCACGACCAGCGCGCCGGCCTCGGGGCGCGCGGCCTCGAACACGAACTGGTGGCGCTCGACGCGCCCGCGATAGCGCGCGACGGCCTCTTCGATCGCCGAGGCGACCTGAAACTCCGACAGGTAAACCTCGAAGCAGCCGCTGTCGATTCGCGCGGTATCGAGCAGGTCGTTGCAGAGGCGCGCGAGACGATCCGACTCCTGCACGAAGACGCGGAGAGTTTTCTCGACGAGCTCTCCCTGCAGACGCCCCTGCGCATGGAAGCGCTCGGCGAGCTGGGCCTGTGCTTTGATGACGGTGATCGGAGTGCGAATCTCGTGGGCGGCGATGCTGAAAAAATCATCACGCACCTTCTGCAGGCGTTTTACTTCACGCTCGGCTGTCAAACTGCTCTGTTCGCCCTTCCCCATTCAACGCGAGGCCTGTTTTACCGAACGGTTCCTGAATGTCAAAGCCGACCGAACAAATTCGGACGACTATGCGCGTCGATTCGTGAAGGAATCATGATGTCTGCACGAGCTTTTCGAGCTGGGCGAACGCGTGCTCGAGATTGTTGGGACGAGCCGCGCGCGCGACGAGCAGCGCCCCGGCGGCTCGCAGCTCGGAATCGGTCGGCTCGTGCGGCGGGTGGAGCGGCGGATGGGACGTCGGAACGCAAACGCCGCCCTCGACGAGCGAGAAGGGCGCGCGGAACATCCCCCAGTGGTGGTTGGCGCGAAAATCGACGCGCACCCGATCCGACGACGGATCGCTCGCGAGCGTCACGAGCCCGGGGGCGCGCTCGAAGATGGTGTCGGCGATCATCCGCGCGAGGTCGAAAACGGCGGCCGTTTCGTACGAGCGCCGGATGGCGAGCATCACCGTGGCCGAGGAAGCGCCGGTCGGAAGCCAGACCGGGTCGAGCTCGAGCTCGCCGAAAAGGCCGCTGGCGATGGCGACGACGTCTCGAAGGCGCGCGCCGCCGGCGCCGGCAACGTCGGCTTCGGCATCGGCCAGCTCGAGCAGCAGCCAGTCGGGCCGGCGCGGGAGGTCTCGTCGCACGGGGCGCGTGAAGAGCTCGGCGGCGCCGAGCCGCGCGTAGCGCGCCAGCTCGCGCGAGCGGCTCACGCGGGGCCCGCGCAGAAGCTCTCCCCCGCCCGCTTCGCGATAGAAAATGTCGCGTCCCGCGAGAAAGGCCGCCAGCCGCGGCGCGACCAGCGCGTAGCGACGGAGCAACGGGCGTTGCGTCTTCGTGTCCATGTGCGAAACGTTTACAAGCGGCGTGCCAGCCGCGGCGATCAGACGGCGACGTCGTGGTCGCGCAGCGCACTGTTGAGCGAGGTCTTGAGATCCGTCGAGGCCGAGCGCGTTCCGATGACGAGCGCGCAGGGCGTGCCGAACTCCCCGGCCGGAAACTTCTTCGGAAGAGTGCCCGGAATGACGACCGCCCGCTCGGGGATCGAGCCTCGTGTGATCACGGGCTCGCCGCCACGCACGTCGACGATCTTGGTGCTCGCGGTGAGCGTGACGCCGGCGCCAAGCACCGCCTCGCGCCCGATGCGGACGCCTTCGACGACGATCGAGCGCGAGCCGATGAACGCGCCGTCCTCGACGACGACGGGGCTCGCCTGCGCGGGCTCGAGCACGCCGCCGATGCCGACGCCGCCCGAGAGATGGACGTCGCGCCCGATCTGCGCGCACGAGCCGACGGTGGCCCACGTGTCGACCATTGTTCCCTGGGCGACGTAGGCGCCGATGTTGATGAAGCCGGGCATGACGATCACGCGGGCACGACGCGCACGTCCTTCATCGCCGAGCGGCGCTTGACCGGCAGCTTGTCGAAGTACTCGAAGCAGCCGGCGCCGAGCGGCACGGCCGACGAGGTCGAGAAGTACGCGAGGATCGCCTTCTTCACCCAGACGTTGACGGCGCCGCGCGCGGGGTCCCAGACGCGAATCGCGCCGCGGTCGAGGTACCAGAGCGCGGCCTCGGCGTGCTTGCGCACTCGGGTCCTGGCCTTGGCGTCCTTGGTCGCCGCGGACGCCTCGCTTTCGAAAAATTCCTGGAGCTGCTCGGGTTTCAGGACGGGGCGACGAAATTTCATGGAGTCTTCTCCCAGAATGCGAGCGCCGCCTCGAGGGCGGGAATGTGGAGCGAGAGCACTTTCTCGCGCGGCAGGCCGCGCTCGATCTCGAGCGTGATCGTCG
>JACQAX010000072.1 GCA_016194795.1 Deltaproteobacteria bacterium
GCCGACCATACCGATAGCGCCGCGGCGACTGAAATGCCGACGCGGATTGCTTTCCAGCAGCGATGCATGTGTCGATTGTAGCACGCTTTTTTTCAAGCACCTCCGATCGGGGCGCCGGCGCTCATACGGTGCTAAAATAGCGATATGGGGGCCGGTTCCGGAGTTTCTTTGATGTTGGTAGCGGGGGCATTCTTGCTGGTCGTCGACTCGGCGGGCTTTGCCGCGCCCACCGCCAAGACTCCGGCCCAGCTCCAAGCCAGCTGCCCGGTACCCTCGCCCATCCCGCTCGAGGACGTCGAGCCCGTCGTGCCGGCGGCCGAGAGATGCCTGAAAGACTCGGCCAAACCCAAGCTCACCGACGCCGACCTGCTCAAGAGCGTCAAAAGCTGCGGCGAGGCGCTTCAAAACTGCGCCTGCACGCTGATCAACCCGGACAACTGCAGCGGGATCAAGAACGTCGACGGCATCGTCAACGTCGTGCTCGCCGAGCCGGACGCCAAGCTCGTGCGCCACGTCGCGAGCCAGAACGTGGGCTCGACCTGGGAAGACGTCTCGATCTCGTACCACAGCCGCCTGGCGCGCATCTCGGGCGCGACCGCTCTTTACCAGACCGCCGTGACCGAGACGGAAGATCTCGGCAGCAAGGCCGTCGGACGCGATGAGCTCGAGCGCCGCTGGTCGATCATTCTCGACGCCATCAACCACTGCGACCGGATCGACTACATGACGACCAATGCCATGACCGCGGCTGAAGCCTCCAACAAGCCCAACCGCGACTCCCGGGCCCATAAGCTCGACACCGAGCTCATGTGCACCTTCCGTCTCGACAACGACCTTCCGAAGCACGGGGTGCTGCCAGTGTGGCCCGGCGCTCGCTGCGTCCAGACCCCACCGGGCCAGAAGCCGCTCAAGGACGGGCAGAAGCACCACGGCGTGATCGTCGGCGGCGCCTGCATCGCGCCGAACAACGCGGCCGATCGTTTTCCCGAGACGCCGATCGACGAGCGCATGCCGCAGGTGCTCGAGCAGGTGATCCAGATCCTGAACGCGCGCCTCGCGCCGCTCAAGGTGCTCCGGGTCGGCATCGTCGGCTGTGGCATCGAGCGCCTGAGCACCGGCATCGCGACGCAAAAGCTGCAGCAGGCGGGCGGCTCGCAGGCGTTCAGCGCCGACCACATCGGAGACCATGCCCAGGGCATCGCGTGCGACATCCAGTCGATCACCTTCTTCGACCCGCGCGAATGCGCGAGCAAGACGCTGAACCTGAACGTCCTCGCCGAGGACAACAACCCGCTTCCCAAGCACGGCAATTACGTCGACAAGTTCATGGGGTATCTCAAGAAAACCGGCCGCATCAAAAACGAGCAAGACATCTACTGGTGCGGCCGCCTGGCCCGCAAAGGGGCCGACCAGCTCTATCGCGAGATGCAGAAAGAGTTCGACGGCAGGGAGCCGGCGTTCAGCACGTTGAAGGAGGGTGACGCGAACTTCCAGGACTTCGAGCTCGGCGCGGGCGCGACCGTTCGAAACGCCTTCGTCGACGCCGGCCTGTTCGTCATCGATCCGGCCATCAACTTCACCCACAAAAACCACTTCCACGTCGAGCTGCCGAGCCACGACGCCGACCATGCGGCGCTCACGACGGGCTCAGCCGACGGGCGCTACGCCGCCGACCGCAAGGACCGATGGGCCGCCGGCGCTCTCACGCCGGTGAACTCGAAGTACTGCACCCCGGACGGCTACGCCAAAGTCGACGCAAAATGAGCTATTTGATTTCGGCGATCGGGCTGACGCGCGCCTCGATGGCGATGAGCTGCCCCGACGAGATCGGCGGCGCCGGGCGCAGCAGATAGGACTTGCGAATGGCGTCGCGGAACACATTGTAGATCGTCGCCAGGCGCTCCTCGTCCTCGACCGACATGAGGATGTAGGCGTAATAGCTCGGATCCGACTTGAGCAGCTTGAGCTTGTTCTGGATCTGCTCGCTGATCCACTTGGCCTTCGTCTGGTACACCGACACGGGCACGAAGAGGTCAGTTTCGGCGTACTCGGTCTAGTAGGTGCCGTCCTTGCGCATCTTGATGAGGTCGTGCTTGAGCAGGAGCTGCACGGCGGCGCTCGCCTCGGCCTCGGTGTAGCCGAAGGCGACGCGAAGCTGCTGAAGACCCGTCGGAACGCCGGTCTGGAGAAGCCAGTTGAGAATCCAGAACGCGGCCGGGTTGCCCGTGATGGCGCCAGCCGCTTCGGCGTTCATGCGCGGGACGTCGCTCACCTGTTTCGTCGCGGTGGTCTTGAGCAGCTCGGCCTCGAAGGATTCCGACGAGGGGTCGCTGGCTCCCGGGCGCGCGCTCTTGAAGACGGGCTCGAAGATCGGATCGCCGTTGAGCAGCGCCTTCACGAAATGCACGAGCAGCTCTTTTCGCTCGGGATAAAAACCGACGTTCTCGAGCCCCAGCGCCGAGAGAATGGCTTTCAAGCTGTTCTGGCTCGGAAGACGCATCCCTTTCTCGATCAGCAGATAATGGTGGTACGAGAAGTCGAACGTCTTTCGCCCGCCGTTCTTGTGGTAGAAGGAGTACGCCGTCGGATAACCGCGCTCCTTGCGGCGAGCTAACAAGGCCTTTGCGAATTTCGCGTGGTGCGGGGTTCTTGCCTGCTTCTTCGTAGTTGTTTTCACAAGCCTAAGTGTACCTAAACCCGCAGCTCATCAAAAGGATTTCTCGACATAGGGCGTCCGGAACCGCCCCCCACCCGACCCAGCCTTCGCGCCAGCTCGGCCCGGTACGTCTCGATGTCGAGAAAGGGATTGCGGGCCACCCCGGTGTCGATCGCGGCCTGTGCCACGGCCGGCGCCACCGTCAGCACGACGCGCCGGTCGACGGGCTTGGGGATGAGATAGTGCTTGCCGAACTCGAGGCGGATGCCGCCGTATGCCTCGCATACGCTCTGCGGCACGGGCTCCTTGGCGAGCGCCACCAGGCTCCTCACGGCCGCGAGCTTCATCACCTCGTTGATCTCGGTGGCGCGCACGTCGAGCGCCCCCCGAAAGATCCCCGGAAAGCCCAGCACGTTGTTCACCTGGTTTGGATAGTCACTGCGCCCGGTGGCAACGATCGCATCCGGGCGAACCCGGTACGCATCCTCGGGAAGAATCTCGGGATCGGGGTTGGCCATCGCGAAGATGATGGGTTGCGGAGCCATCTCGGCGATCATCTCGGGCGCGAGCGCGCCGCCGACCGAAACGCCGATGAACGCGTCGGCGCCGTCGAGCGCCTCGCGCAGCGTGCGCCGGTCGGTGTCGACGGCCATACCCGCACCGGATCGAGCTTGGTCTCGGGACCGGCCACCTTCGTCAGCCATTTGGCGATCACGTCGAGCTCAGTCGCGGAGGTCGAACCGCAGTCGGGGGCTTTGATGTCCTCGAGGTTGATGCCGCCGAAGGTCGGCTCGAGCGCGCGCACGGCCTGGATCACGTCCTCGGCGCGGGGAGCGTTGAGCTCGATGTCGAAGACGTCGATGTCGGCGAGCTGCTTGAAGAGGATGCCCTTGCCCTCCATGACCGGTTTGGAGGCGTGCGGACCGATGTTGCCCAGGCCCAGCACCGCGGTGCCGTTGCTGACGACGGCGACGAGGTTTCCCTTGGCCGTATACTCGTAAACCGCCTCGTCGTCGGCCGCGATCGCGCGGCAAGGCTCGGCTACGCCCGGGGTGTAGGCCAGCGACAGGTCATGCTGGGTGGCCACCGGCTTGGTGGGCACGACCTCGATTTTTCCTTTTCGTCCTCGTGAATGGTAGCTCAGTGCATCTTCTTTGAATGACATCAGGTCCTCGATTGATAAGGAAAGCATAGACCAGATTCGCCGTTAATAAACGAAAAGCGGCTTTACCCACCGCGGCATGCAAACGCGCCGGGCTTGCGGCTATCTTCTCCGTTCATGAAAACCACTCTCGCCATTCTCGCCGGACTGCTTCTCGCCTCGGCAAGCTTTGCCCAGGAAGGCCTGCTGCCCGGCGAGCCCGATCCGAACACGAGCCCGAAGAGCGACCGCCCCAAAGCGGTCGAGTGCCCCAAGGGCCAGAAGCGCTTTCAGAAGATGAAGTGCGGCGCCGAGGAAGACCGCAAGCCGCCCAACGAGTCGTGCGAGCTCGTCTTCGAATGCCGCAAGAGCCCGAAAAAACTCGACTGCAAGAAGCCCAAGGAGCTCGTGCCGTTCTTCCACTGCTTCGGCCCGTGAGTTGTGACCGAACTTTGACAGAGCAGTAGCCTGATTCGGGCGATGTTAGAGGTACAGGAGCCCCTGACATGCGCACGAATGCCGCCGCCACCGACCCGCTCACCCTGGTGACCCCCCTCGCCCCCGCGCTCGCACCGACCAACGCGATCGAACGCGAGACGGATCGCATCGACTGGGTGACGTCGGTTCCGTTCATCGGGATGCACGTGGCGGCCGTCGCCGGGCTCTTTTACTTTCCGCTGACCTGGAAGCACGCGGCGCTCGCCGTGGGGCTTTATTACCTGAGAATGTTCGGCATCACCGCCGGTTTTCACCGCTACTTTTCGCATCGTACGTACAAGATGGGCCGCGCGATGCAGTTCGCGATGGCGTTCCTCGGAACGCTCTCGGTGCAAAAGGGCGTGCTCTGGTGGGCCGCGCACCATCGCCACCACCATAAATTCTCCGACAAGGTCGAAGACGTGCACTCGCCCGTGCAGCGCGGGTTCTGGTGGTCGCACGTCGGCTGGATTCTCGCCAAGACCTACGAAGACACCGACTTCAGCCAGGTCCGCGACCTCACGAAGTACCCCGAGCTCGTGTGGCTCAACAAGTACCACGTCGTGCCCGCGTTCGTGCTCGGCACGGCGCTCGTGTTGGCCGGCGGCTGGGCCGCGTTCTTCTGGGGCTTCGTCGTGAGCACCGTCGTGCTCTGGCACGGCACCTTCACGGTGAACTCGCTCACCCACGTCTTCGGGAAGAAGCGCTACGACAGCGGCGACGAGAGCCGCAACAGCTTTCTCATCGCGCTCATCACGCTCGGCGAGGGCTGGCACAACAACCACCACCACTACATGAGCTCCACTCGTCAGGGATTTTTCTGGTGGGAGCTCGACGGCAGCTATTACGCCCTCAAGCTCCTCGAGAAAGTCGGGCTCGTGAGCGACCTTCGCGAGCCGCCCGCGCATCTGCTGACTTGAAAACAGTTCGCCCGGTGTAGCGGATCGCCTGCATTTTCGCTGGCACCCGCCTTGCTAATCAGCAAGGGATGAGGCGAATCCTTGTTTCGATCGCGGCGGCTTTCCTGGTGTTCGGTTGTGATCAGCAAGGCTCGACGTCGAGCGCGAGCGGAGAAAGCTCCACGACGACGGACTCCGGCGCCTGCGCCACGGGCCCGGGCGCCGACCTCGGTGGCCGCCGCCCGTTTCCGTCCGACAACGAATGGAATCGCGACGTCTCAAGCGACCCGGTCGACCTCAACTCGACCGCGTATCTCGCCGTCATGGGCACGTCGACGGGGTTGCATCCGGATTTCGGTACGGTGTGGAACGGCGCGCCCAACGGGATTCCGTACGTCGTCGTTTCGAGCTCGCAGGCGAAAGTGCCGGTGTCGTTCGACTACGCCAGCGAGAGCGACACGGGTCCTTATCCCATCCCACCCGACGCGCCTATCGAGGGTGGCCCGAGCTCGACCGGCGATCGGCACGTGCTCGTCGTCGACTGCGCCGACTGGCGACTGTACGAGCTCTACGATGCGCAGCCCGTTTCGGGCGGTTCGAGCTGGCACGCGGCAAGCGGCGCGCTGTTTGACCTGAACTCAGGCACGCCGAGACCCGCCGGCTGGACCTCGGCCGATGCCGCAGGCCTTCCGATCTTTCCGGGACTTGTGCGCTACGACGAAACCGTCACCCACGGCGAGATCAATCACGCGCTTCGTTTTACCGTGCGCCACACTCAGAAGGCGTACGTTGCTCCCGCGCGCCACTATGCATCGACGAGTACCGATCCGACTTACGCGCCGATGGGGCTGCGCGTGCGCCTGAAAGGCTCGTTCGATATCTCGAAATTTCCGGCGCACGTGCAGGTCGTTTTGCGCGCGCTGAAAAAGTACGGCATGTTCGTCGCCGACAACGGCTACGACTGGTACGTTTCGGGCGCCCCCGACTCGCGGTGGAGCGACTCGGAGCTTGCCACCCTTTCCCAGGTGCACGGATCGGACTTCGAGGTCGTGCGCCTGGACACGCTCGTCACTCAGTAGCCGATAGAGACGCCTACCCCAACGATTCTCGGAACCTAAAATACGGCAAGTTACCGTATTTGGCGGGCCATCTACCGCGCGGCGACTTTGTTTGCTAGAAACCGCGTGAAGCCGGACCGTGAAATAAAGCAGCCGCAAGCCCAGCGGCGAGAGACGACGGACCTCGGGGCCAACGCGTGAGCAACGCCTATTCCAACGAGCCCTCCGGGAGCGAAGGCCAGAAGCCCCGGAGCGGAAGGCCGGCGGAGAACGAATTGGGCGTCGTTCCTATTTGAAACAGGCGAAACTGAACTCTCCGTTTTGCGATTCCGCTTTGGAGAATAGCCTCTGTTTCCTTTGGTTTTTTCGCCTTTCGGTACGGATGAATGTACTTTTCAAGATCTCTTGCGACCTGGCCGACGGTTTTTCCTTCTTCAAGAACTAGGCGCACCGCCTCGCGCTTGAACTCATCCGTAAAGCTTCGACGAGCTCTCTTCTTCTTGTTGCCTTGCATTGTGGACGACCCCATAACACACTACGGAGACCGATTTCGTTTCAACCTTGAACGCCTTGTACGACAACAGCAATTCGCCATTGTAGCTATAAACTTGAAGGTACGTGCATGGTCTTTCTTTTTCGATCCGGCTCGAGAGCATCCAAAATATTTGATCGTCATCTGAGTGGCCGAACTCGAAGACGTCAGACGGTTGGTGGACCTTCTTCAAGAGCTTCCCATTCTCATTGAGAATAAAGCTCTCGTTGGCCATCCGATGCGCGCTCTTTTGGCCCAAGACAATTCTCTTCGTTTTTGTCAGAAACATTTCATCCCCGACAAAGGAAAAGCTCTTAATCTTGTTCTTGCCGTCAAAATCAAAAATCGACAGTTCTTTTCTCTCACCCTCGTATTCCTTGATCGTGTTTACGACCAAGACTTCCTTCCAATCCGGAATCACGGTGGCCTTCTCAGAGGGCCCTAGATCGCGAGCGCTTTGGTTGAGAAAATAAAGTTTTCCGTCTCGAACAGACGGACCCTGGACAGAAAAGCAGCTTCCCGCGAAGATCAAAGCTTGAACGGCAATGAAAGCTGTTACGCTACTCATATCTTCTCCTTGTGCCGCGCAGCGGCCCTAGCGGCGGC
>JACQAX010000073.1 GCA_016194795.1 Deltaproteobacteria bacterium
TGCTGCTGCTCGCGCGCGAGCTCGTCTCGCACATCTACATGGACGAGAAGATCAAGGACTACATCCTGTCGATCATCTTCGCGAGCCGCTTTCCCGAGAAGTACGGCCTGGCCGACCTGAAACCGATGATCCAGGTCGGCGCGAGCCCGCGCGCGACGATCTTCCTGGCCAAGGCCGCGCGCGCGAGCGCGTTCCTCGCGCATCGCGGGTTCGTCACGCCCGAAGACATCAAGACCGTCGTGTACGACATCCTCCGCCACCGCATCATGGTGACCTACGAGGCCGAGGCCGACGAGATCACGAGCGAGATCGTCATCAAGAGAATTCTCGACCGCATCGAGGTTCCGTAAAGGAAGCATGGCCGACGAGAAGAAGCGCGGCGGAGAGAAGGTCGATGAAGTTCTCTCCAAGGTCCGGCGCATCGAAATCTCAACACGTAGGATCGTCGACACGATGTTGTCGGGGCAGTACCACACGCGCTTCAAGGGCCAGGGGATGCAGTTCTCCGACTTCCGCGAGTACTACGCCGGCGACGACATCCGCCACATCGACTGGAAGGTGACGGCTCGCACGCAGCTCGCGCACATCAAGAAGTTCGAGGAGGAGCGCGACCTCACCGTCTACCTCGTCGTCGACGTGAGCGGCTCGCGCGAGTTCGGCTCGGTCAACAAGACCAAGGGCGAGGCGCTCGCCGAGGTGTGCGCGCTGCTCGCGTTCGCCGCCGTGGCCAACAACGACCGCGTGGGCCTGATCCTGTTCTCGGACCAGATCGAGCGGCACATCCCGCCGAAAAAGGGCCGCGGGCACGCGATGCGCCTGGTGACCGAGATCCTGTACCACAAGTCGAAAGGCACCGGCACGAACGTGAAGCAGGCGCTCGAGTACTACGCGGAGGTGGTGAAGAATACCGCCGTCGTTTTTCTCGCGAGCGACTTCTACGACAAGGATTACGAGAAGGCCCTGAAGCGCGTCGGGCGCAAGCACGACCTGATCGCCCTGCGCATGCGCGACGTGCGCGAGAAGGAAGTCCCGCCGATCGGCAAGATCGAGATGCAGGACGCCGAAACCGGCTCGATCTTCTGGGTCGATACGTCGTCGTACGCCTTCCAGAAGCAGTTCAAGGCCGAGGAGGCGCGCTTCGAGCAGCAGCTGGCGACGTCGTTCTCGCAAGCCGAGGTCGACCGGCTCGATCTTTGGACGCACGAGGATTATTTCGCCAAGGTCGTCGGCTATTTTTCGAAGAGGAAGCGGCGGTGAGGGCGCGCGCGCGGACGGCGATTTTCGCGGCGGTGCTCGCGGCGGCGGTGGCGTCGTCGGCCTGGGCCGAAGACGACCAGGCGCAGGCTCCCCAGGTACCGGGCGCCGGATCGGCTCCGCTTGCCGTGCCCGATCCCAGCGCCCTTCCCGAGCCGCAGGCCACGCCGTCGCCCGACCCGGCGGCGGCCGAGGAAGCCAAGCTGGCCGAGGGGCTGCCCAAGGTGCCGACGGAGATCGGCGTGCGTCTCGGCAAGGCGACGAAGACGGGCAAGCCGACGGCGGGCGATCTGGTCCTATTGACGATCAAGCCGCCCGCCGACCAAGGCGAGGGCGCGGCGCCGAAAGATTCGGCCAAGCTCGACGCCGGCCCGATCGACTGGGGCGAGGGGCGCCTGCTCTGGTGGAAGACGTTCGATGCGAAGACCGGCGCGATCCAGGTCGGCGTGACGACGTACAAGCCCGGCAAGCTCGTCATCAAGGCGATTCCGTTCTACAAGAACGGGGCGGCGGTGTTCGCCTCCGAGCCGAAGGAGCTCGAGTTCGAGGCCATCGGCGGCGACAAGTCGAAGGACGAGATCTATCCGCCGGCGCCGGTGGGGCTGCCGTTCTGGCTCGTGCTCCTGCTTTCGTTCCTGAGCCTCGCGATCGTTTTCGCCCTGCTGCGGTCGCTCCATGCGTGGCACAAGCGGCGCAAGGCGCGTCAGGAGGAGGCCGAGAGCGCTCCCAAGATCCTCACGGCCATCGAGGAGTTCGAGAAGGTCCGTCGCGAGAGCGACCAGCGCGGCCATCTCGACCGCGGCCAGTACAAGCCGTACTACTTCTCGCTCAGCGAGGCCGCCAAGCGCTTTCTCGGCACGGCTTACCGCTTCGACGCGGAGGAGCGAACGGCGCGCGAGCTGCTCGTCGAGCTCGAGCGGCTCGGCATGGGCGTCGAGCTGGTCGACCAGTGGGAGCGCGTCTTCGACGAGATGGACGTGGTGAAGTTCACCGACCAGCTTCCCGCGACCGACGCCGCCAAGGCGCTGGGCGGGCGCCTGAGCCAGATCGTCGCGCAGAGCTGGGCCCGTAGCCCGGTGGCGCGCGAGCTGCTGGAGCGGCAACAGAAGGAGGCGGCGAAATGAAATTCCGGCAGCCGCTCTTCCTGCTCGCGATGCTCCCCGTGGTGGCTCTCGTCGTGCGCGCGTACGTCGACATGATCCGGGGCCGGTTTTCCGGGCACGTCGCCATCCCGTGGCGCAGGCTCTGGGGTTTTCACGAGGAAGACACGACCAACGCCATCCCGCCGCGCTTCTGGCCGGTGCTTTTCTACGCGATCTCGGCGGCGCTGTTCGTGCTCGCGCTCGCGCGGCCGCAGATGAGCTACCAGAAGGTCAAGCGCAACGTCGAGGGCATCGACATCATGATCGTCCTCGACCTGTCGGCCTCGATGCGCATCGAGGACTTCCGCGACCAGAACCGCATCGACACCGCCAAGCAGATCCTGCGCGGGTTCATCGAGGGGCGCCCGAACGACCGCATCGGCTTCCAGGGCTTCTCGGGCGAAGCCGTGACGCTCGTTCCGCCGACGCTCGACCATACGCTCGTGCTGCAGGCGCTCAAGAACATCGACATCGGCGACCTGAAGGACGGCACCGCGATCGGCGACGCGCTCGCCACCGGCGTGGCGCGCCTCAAGGAAAGCACGAACAAGAGCAAGATCCTGGTGCTCGTCACCGACGGCGACAGCAACGTCGGGTCGGTCGACCCGCTCACGGGCGGCGAGCTTGCCAAGGGCTATGGCATCCGCGTCTACAGCGTCGCCATCGGGCGCGACGGCCGCGTGGCCATGCCGTTCGTCCAGAAAGACGTCTTCGGCCGCCAGGTGAAGACCTACCAGTACTTCGACAGCTCGATCAACCCCGAGCTGCTGAGGCAGATCTCGTCGGTGACCGGCGGCAAGTTCTATCGCGTCCAGGACGACGTGAAGATCTTCCATGACGTGTTCACCGACATCGACCAGCTCGAGCGCTCGAAGATCGAGACGACCGAGCAGGTGAAGTACGAGGAACGGTTCATGAAGTTCGTGATGTTCGGCATCTTCGCGTTCGTCGTGGCCTTCACGCTCCAGCACGCGGTGATGAGGGTTTATCCATGAGATTCTTCATGCCGAAATTTCTCTGGACGCTCCTCCCGCTCTGGGCCCTGCTTCCGGTGGTCTGGTACGTCATCGAGAAGAAGGCCTCGAACCAGCTCGCGCGTTTCGCGGCCTCGCCGCTGCTCAAGCTCATCCTGCGCGGCGGGGACCCGGCCGACATCGCGGCGCGCCGGCGAACGCGCTTCGTGTTCGGTTTGCTCGCGATGCTTTTCGCGATCATCGCGTTGGCCCGGCCGCAGCTCGGGGTGCGCGAGGAGGCGATGCCCACCGAGGGGCTCGACATGGTGGTGCTGCTCGACGTCTCCAACAGCATGCTGACCGAGGACGTCGTGCCGAGCCGCCTGAAGAAGGCCAAGCACGTCGTGCGCAACTTCATCGACCGCCTCAACGGCGACCGCGTGGGGATCGTCGCGTTCGCGGGTTCGGCTTATCCCGCCGTGCCGCTGACCACCGATTACGATTTCGTCAAGCAGACGCTCGACGTGCTCGACGAGTCGTCGGTCGCCAACCAGGGGACGGACCTGCGCAAGGGGCTCGAGGTCGCGCGCGACTTGCTGATCCGGGGCGGGATGAACGACGACGAAGACCCGGCCCACCAGCAGAGCAAGGGCGACGAGTCGAGCAGGATCATCGTCATCGTGAGCGACGGCGAGTCGCACGAGGGCGAGGAGGCGAAGATCGCCGGCTCGCTTCGCGAGCAGGGAATCCGCGTCTTCTCGATCGGCGTGGGAAGCCTCAAGGGCGGACCGATCCCGCTGCGCGACCAGAGCGGCTACATGCGCGGGTACAAGAAAGACAGCTCCGGCGGGATGGTGCTCACCAAGCTCGAGTGGACCGCACGCAGGGCGCGGGCCGACGCGTGATCGTGTACGACGAGATCTTCCAGTATCCCCTCGGGCTCGCGGTCGTTTTCATGCTGGTGCTGCTCGCGCTGCGGGATACCCCGAAGGCCGCCGCGGCCGAGGAAAGCGAGCCGGCCGAGGCGGAGCCGGGGCGTCCGGCCGCGAAGGGAGCGAAGCTGCCTGAAGCGACGCTCGGGCTCGCGCTCGTCTTTCTGGGCTGGGCCGCTTTGCAGCCGAGCGAGGCTCGTGCCGCCGCGAGGACGCTTGGCGAGTACAGCGACACGAAAAAAGGGGTCGAGTCGTACGAGGACAAGGACTACGCGGCCGCCGTCCAGCATTTCGGGAAGGCGCAGGCCAGCAACCCCGAGTCGGGCAAGCACCACATGAACCTCGGCGACGCCTTGCTGAAAGCGGGAAGCGTCGAGGGAGCGGTGCAGGAGTTCACGGCGGCGTCGAAGGACAAGGATCCGATCGAGGGCGCTCGCGGCGCGTTCAACCTGGGCAAGACGTTCGAGGAGGCGAAGGATTTCGAGAAAGCCCTGCGCGCCTATCAGCAGGGCCTCGACCGCCTCGCTGAAGATCCCAAGTCCGACAGCGAGGTCGAGGCGCGCATCAAGCGGGCGCTCGAGCAGGCGATCCAGAAAAAACAGCAGCAGCAACAGCAGCAGCAGCAACAGCAGGGGCAAGGCGGCGGCCAGGGCGGCGGCAAGGACGACAAGAAGGAACAGCAGGACAAGAAGGAAAAGGAGAATCAGAAATACGAGATCTCCAAGAAGAAGCCGCAGTTCAAGGACGAGAAGCTTTCGGAAGGCGACGCGAAGCGCCTGCTCAAGCAGCTGCAGGAGCAGGAAAAGAAGTCCCAGCAGCGCGTGATGCGCGCCAAGACCGGCAAGCCCAAGGATGATAAAATCACGAAAGATTGGTAGGCTGACACCGCAATGGCACGCATTCTCCTTCTCGCACTGCTCCTCGTCTTCGCGTCCGCGGCTCGGGCTGACGAGGCGCGCCTGTCGGCGCAGCCGAGCTCGACGGAGCTGACGTCCGACGAGAACGTGTCGATCGAGTTCAAGGCGGAATCGGAGGGGATGGGCGGCTCGATCAGCACGCCGCGCTTCCAGGCGCCGGACTTCGACGAGATCAACTTCTACTCGGCCGGCACCGGCATGGAGTCGAGCTTCATCAACGGGCGCATCACGGTGCGCCACACCAAGACGGTCGTCGCGGTCCTGCACCCGAAGCGCGAGGGGCGTCTCACGATCTCGAACATTCAGGTGGTCGTGAACGGCAAGCCGGTGCGGGCCCCGGACATCGTCGTCGAGGTGCGGGCGGCTGGCGCGAAGCTCGGCAGCCGCCAGGGTGGTGGTGGCGGCGGTTCGGCCGGGCTCGGCTATCCGTCGCCGGGCAAGCTTCCGGGCGGGACGGCGCACGCGCCGAACCAGGCGAACGCCGGCACGTTCTTCATCCGCACCGAGCCGAGCAAGCTCAAGGCTTATAAGGGCGAGCAGGTCATCCTGACTTACGCGCTCTACACGCGAGTGCAGATCATGAACATCCAGGTCGAGCGCTACCCCAACCCGGCGGGCTTCCTCAAAGAGGACATCGACATCCCGCTGCTGCGCGGTCGGCTCGATTACGCGCCGAGCGTGGTCAACGGGCACGAGTACCGGCGCGCGGTGCTCGCGCAGTACGCGGTTTTTCCGCTTCAGGAAGGCACGCTTCCCATCGACACCTTCACGGCCAAGCTCAGCTTCCAGGCGGGGATCGGGATGCCGGGTAGCGACGACGACCCGTTCGCGATGCTCAACAACTTTTTTCGCGCCATGCAAACGGCCACCGAGACGCGCTCGAGCGATCGCGTGAGCCTCGAGGTCGCGCCCCTGCCCGGCGCCGGCCAGCCGGCGAACTTCTCGGGGCTCGTGGGCGACTTCGACATCACGGCCGTGGCCGACAAGACTTCGGTGAGGGCGGGCGAGCCGATCAACGTGAAGGTGAAGGTCGAGGGCAAGGGCCACGCGGGCAGCCTCGAGCATCTCGCCGTGGCCTGGCCGCAGGATTTCGAGCTCTACGAAGACAAGTCGAACACCCAGTATCTCAAGAGCGGCCAGAGCGAGCGGCTCTTCGAGTATATGGTGATCCCCAAGCTCAAGGGTCGCTACGAGATTCCCGCCATCGAGCTCACGATGTTCAATCCGGACACGCGTGCTTACCAGGTTCGCAAGTCGCAGCCGATCGCCATCGAGGTGCTCGAAGGCACGGGGGGCACGAGCTATACTCCGAAAGTAAGCGGCGGCGCTCCGTTGGCGGCCAACGAGGACATCCGGTATTGGCACGAAGGCACGTCAGGCGAGCGTTCGGCGTTCTGGGGCGTCGTCACGCGGGCCCTGGCGGCCGTCTCGCTCGTGGTCGCCGCGTTGAGCCTGTGGTCGCTCGGCACCTCGCCGGACGAGGAGCGCACGAAGAGCCGCCAGCGCAACGTGCAGCTGCTCCGACAGCGGGTGCACACGCTCAAGAAGTCGGACGGCGCCCCCGTGGATCTCCTCGGCGAGGTCGAGAGCATCCTCGGACAGGTCATCGAGCTTCAGTACGGCATCGCGATCGGTTCGCTGACCCGGGCCGAGGTCTCGCAGGCGCTCGTCGAATACGCGAAGTCGGACGAGTCTACGGCCAAGCGTGTCGAGGCCTTGCTCGAGCTCGTTGAGCACCAGCGTTATTCGCCGGGAGGCGGGGATCCGGCCAGCGCGCATCGCGCGGTCGACGAGCTGATCCGGTTGGCCGACCGCCTGAGCTGACATTTTTGTCGGATGTGTCCCGTGATCCGACAAAAATGTCGGATTTGAACGAGTCCCGCTTCTTTTCGGGAATTATCTTCTTTATCAGCCAATGCCGCTTGTGCTAATTTTTCGGCCCATAACAAGCATTTTTCATGGGAGGCCCGCGTTATGTCCAATCAGCGTTTTGACGCCATCAAGCTCATCGATCAGCGCCAGGTCCGCAAGTTCGATCTGCCGCAGGACGAGCGCGGCAACGAGCTCAAGGTCTCGGAATATTTCGGGGCGAACACGTTCAACCTGCTCTCGCAGAAGGACAAGCTTCCGAAAGACGTTTTCCAGAAGCTGCAGGCCACGGTTCACACGGGCAAGAAGCTCGACGCCGACGTCGCCAACACCATCGCCCACCTCATCAAGGAATGGGCCATCGAGCACGGCGTGACGCACTTCTGCCACTGGTTCCAGCCGCAGACGGGCAGCACCGCCGAGAAGCACGACGCCTTCCTCACCATCGAAGACGGCAAGCCATTCGAGAAGTTCTCGGGCTCGCAGCTGATCCAGTCCGAGCCGGATGCCTCGAGCTTCCCGAGCGGCGGCATGCGCACGACCTTCGAAGCGCGCGGCTACACCGCCTGGGACCCGTCGAGCCCGATCTTCATCATGGAGAGCACCAACGGCAAGACGATGTGCATCCCGTCGGTCTTCATCTCGTACCACGGCGACGCCCTCGACGAGAAAGCCCCGCTGCTCCGCTCGATGGAAGTGCTCAACAAGAACGCTCTCGAGCTCCTGCACACGATCGGCGAGAAGAACGCCAAGCGCGTCGTCCCGACGGTCGGCGTCGAGCAGGAATACTTCCTGGTCGACCGCGCGTTCTTCAACCTTCGCCCCGATCTCGTGATGTCGGGCCGCACGCTCGTCGGCGGCCAGCCGCCGCGCGGCCAGCAGCTCGAAGACCATTACTTCGGCAGCATCCCGCCCCGCGTCCTCGCGTACATGCAGGAAGTGGAGTTCGAGCTCTACAAGCTCGGCATGCCCGCCAAGACGCGCCATAACGAAGTCGCGCCCATGCAGTTCGAGATGGCGCCGATCTTCGAGGAGGCCAACGTCGCCGCCGACCACAACCAGCTCGCGATGGAAGTCATGCGTCGCGTGGCGACTCGCCACGGCTTCGCCAACATCCTCCACGAGAAGCCTTTCGCCGGCGTCAACGGCAGCGGCAAGCACAACAACTGGTCGATGGCCGTGACTACCGACCATGGCGAGGAGAACCTGCTCGAGCCGGGCAAGACCCCGCACGAGAACCTGCGCTTCCTCCTCATGTTGGCCGCGACGATGAAGGGCGTGATGCGCCATTCGGGCCTCATGCGCGCCGCGATCGCGTATCCGGGCAACGACCACCGTCTCGGCGCCAACGAAGCGCCGCCGGCGATCATCTCGGTCTTCCTCGGCCAGCAGCTCAACGACATCTGCAACAAGATCGAGGCCGGCACGAACATCGAGCAGAACCCGGAAGCCGCGGTTATCAGCCTCGGCGTCTCGAAGATCCCGTCGGTCTCGAAGGACAACACCGACCGCAACCGCACGTCGCCCTTCGCGTTCACGGGAAACAAGTTCGAGTTCCGCGCCGTCGGCTCGAGCATGCCGATCTCGTTCCCGATGACCGTCGTCAACGCGGCGGTCGCCGAGGCGATCGGCGAGGTGACCGAGAGCCTCAAGAAGCGCGTGAAGGCGGGCAAGAAGCTCGACGTCGCGATCCTCGAGGTCGTGAAGGAAACGATCGTCGAGACGCGCAACGTGCGTTTCGAAGGCAACAACTACTCGGACGACTGGGTCCGCGAAGCCGAGCGCCGCGGCCTGCCGAATCTGAAGCGGGCTCCGGAAGCCATCGAGCAGGTGCTGACCCCCGCCTCGAAGAAGCTCTTCACCGGCCTGAACATCCTGAGCGACGCCGAGATCCACTCGCGCCACCACGTGATGCTCGAGCGTTACGTGAAAAAGCTCTCGATCGAAGGCGAGATGCTCGCGAGCATGATCGACACGATGATCGTGCCGGCCGTGCTCAAGGAGCAGACCGCGACGGCGACCGCGATTCGCGCGATCACCGAAGTGGCTCGCAGCACCGACGTCTCCGAGCAGACCGCGCGCCTCACGGCGGTCACCCAGGGCCTCAACGAGCTGCTCACGAAGCGCAAGGACCTGACCGCCCACCTCGCGCGCGTCGGGAAGCTCGAGCACGAGACCGACAAGGCTCATGCGCTGGCCAATGAAGTGCTGCCGCTCATGAATCAGATCCGCGCGGTGAGCGATCGCCTCGAGGACGTCGTCAGCGACGAGTACTGGACGCTGCCGAAGTACCGCGAGATGCTGTTCCTGGCATAAGCGGCTCGACGAAAGAAAACAAAAAAAGGCCCGGCATGGAGCTTCCATGCCGGGCCTTTTTCTTTGTGCTTTAGGCGACGATCAGCTCAGCGCTGGACCGTGAAACCGGTGACCGTGCCGTTCTTGATCGACAGCGTGCCCTTGGAGGCGGCGGTGGCCTTCTTGGGGCCGACGAGATTGACCGTCTCTTCGATGCTTACGACGTCCGTCAGGTGGTCGATGTTCGTGGCGCCGTTGGCGACGTAGATCGGGAAGCTCGACGTTTCCGGCTGGTTGGCGCGGATACGGGCTTCGATCGCGGCGAGCGCGTCGAAGCAGGACACGTACGGCACCGCGGGCGTGCCTTCGTAAATGCCGTGGGTCTCGAAGCTTTCGATGACGTGGACGAAGCCGCTCAGGCCGTCGGCCGTGATCGTGAGCGAGATGTCCTGGTCGGTGAGCTGCGCGCAGCCGTTCGACAGGTCGCTGACCGTCGGCGAGGCGAGCGAGATGTTGATCGCGACCGACTTGAGGTGCGCGAGGCTCGGGCTGAAGCCCGAAACCGTGCCGTCTTCGGCCGTCGCGACGGCCGTTTCCTCGGCGATGTCGATCTTGCTCGGCGTGCCGCCGTTGCTCGAGACGGTGAGCACGAACTTGTGGTTTGCCGCATCGTACGAAAGGTCGAACGTGTCGAACGTCGGGTCGGTCGAGCTGTTGGTCACGACCGAGTAGGGGACCTTGGCGGTGGTGGTCTTCGTGCCGGCGGTGCCGACGATGACCGAGTAGTTCGTGGTGAGCACGACGTTGGTGTCGACCGTCACGGCGTAGTCGCCGAGAGCATCGTTGCCGTTGAAGCCGGCCGGGTCAGTGGGGCCGCAGGCGGCGAAGGCCGTCGCGAGCGCGAGGGACGTGGCAATAGCAATACGGGTAGTCATCATGGCAGGGGGACTCCTCTTTCTTAAAGATTGGGGTTTCCAGCCATGTAGCAGTGTTGACGCTATGCGTCAAGTATTCGCCTGACTCAGTATTTTCCGACCCAGCTCGGCTTCGAGCATCTCTTCGGGCGATTTTTCGGGCAGCCCCCGCCCAAGGCGGCGATGCTGGTCTCGTGGGTGCTCGCGGCGCAGGCGTAGAAGCCCCCATTTGCCGAGCCGCAGCCGGGCTTCACGATCGAGTCAAACTCGGCGGGATACAGCAGCGACGGCCGCTTGGGGGAGCGCGGAAAGATTCCCAGGAATCGCGTCAATGCCACGGCATCGTAGGCGTCTTCCTGGCTGTGCATGAGCGAGTCGACGGGTCCGATCGAGCGGCAGTCGTACTTGGACTTGCCGCTGTCGGCGCCCCCGTCGGTGTACGAGACGATTCCCGTTCCCTTGTCGACCTTCGCGCCCTTCGACCACTCGCGATACTCGTCGGGCAGGCCGAGCAGGTGCATCGTCTCGTGCAGGATCGTCGGGCAGTCGATGTCGGCCTTCCAGTTTTCCGAGTCGGAGCGCACTCCGGCCTTCGCGATCGTGATGGGGCTTACCGGCGGCATCAGCGTGCCGGGATTGTCCCTGATGAGCTTGAGCGTCATGTACTCGCCATGCGGCCCGCGCAGCCTGGGATTCGCCTCCTTGAAGCACTCGCGCATTTTCTTCTGATACTTGTCGTTCAGCGCCAGGTCGATCTCGCCGCCGTCGTTCAGAAACGACGGGTTCAGCGTGATCTCGTAATAAGGCACCTTCGTGCCTTTGGGAACTTTGCCCGCGACGCCCCG
Organism: Deltaproteobacteria bacterium; assembly: GCA_016194795.1. Lineage (GTDB taxonomy): Bacteria > Bdellovibrionota > UBA1018 > UBA1018 > UBA923 > JACQAX01. Next base: position 11,122 of record JACQAX010000073.1, read on the forward strand.
GTAGTCGGCGGTCGTGGCCGTATCGCCCATGCGCCGGAGCGCATAGCTGCTGTGCACGCTCGTACCCATGTCGCCCTCCACGTTGCGAGCCTCGCCGGGGGCCAGCACGCACTTGGCGAGCTGGTCGTCCGCGAGCATCTTCGCGAGCTCCTCGGACACGATCGCGTTGTCCGTGACGCAAGGGTCGTCGATTTTCGCGCGGGCGTCCGGCGTGAGACCGGCCGCCGCCAGGTAGCTCAGCGCCCGGCGGAGATCGGCCCGTCGCTTGTCGCAGACCACCGCGTTGGCCAGGCACTGGTCGTTCGTGGGCTCGAGACCGGTGAGCAGCTCGCCATAGGCGCGCGCGATTTTCGAGAGGCATTCGGGCGAGACCTTCTCGGCGGCATCGAGTTGGAGCTTGAGATTGTCGGCCGATTTTTTCCACACGCCCTCCGTCTTGAGCAGCGGCAGATCCTTTTTCATGAACTGCTCGTCGAGCATTTTCACGCTCAGGTTGGCTCCGCACAGGTTCGACATCCTCGACCTTGTCGGCCATGCTTTCGGCGAAGTCGTGGGCACACGAGAAAAAGTCGTAGCTGGGATAGCTCGTCGCGGCCGCGTCGAGCAGCGCCGAAAGCTCGCTTGCGTCGATCTGCGCGGTCGCCGGGTCGAACTTGATCTTCAAGGTTTTGGAAACGGGCACGAGCGCCGAGTCGTCGGTCTGCGGGCAGCTCCATGCGACCGAGGTTTCGAGCCAGTCGCCGGCGTGCGCCAGGCGGGCCGGCGCCGCGATGGCGAGGGCGGCGAGGGCGGCGAGGGCGATGCTCCAGCGTGTCCTCCGCATCGTGCCTGTTCCTCACCGCTTTACGGCGAACGTCACCAGGCCATGCGTGGCGATGGGGCATTCCCAGCGGTCTTTGCCGCGTTGTGTGCAGCCGGCCTTCTTGAAGCTGACGACGGTGCTCTTGCCCTTGTCGGCGCCGGCAAGCTCGGTGACTCGCAGAACGTCCTTGCCGTCGTTTCGCTCGTGCCGAACGGCCACGCCGCGCTCCGCGGACCAGCCGCCCTTGAGATCGGGGGCCGGGTCGTCGCAAGCTTCGGAGACGATGCG
>JACQAX010000107.1 GCA_016194795.1 Deltaproteobacteria bacterium
CAAGAAGAGCCGGATTTACTCGAAGCTGCCGGCGGCAGGGCCGGTCCTCCTGGGACTGCCGAAAGGCGAGTTTTCGCCCGCCCTGGTCGAGATTCCCCGGCGCTCCGAAGGCGTCGCGCGCTTCGACGGCGACTTCCATCGCAGCGCCGACCAGTTGCTGCTCGAAAAATACGCGCCTCCCGGAGTCGTCGTCGACCTGGATCTCGAAATCCTGCAATTTCGCGGACGAACTGCGCCGTTCCTCGAGCCTTCGCCGGGGCAGCCGAACCACAACCTCGTCAAAATGGTTCACCCGCAGCTCGTGCCGGTCCTTAGATTACTCTTTCAATCGGCGCGCAAGAAGAACATGGCGGCTCGAAAGGAGAACCTGGCGGTCAAGCTCGAGGGCCAGCCGACGAAATTGAGCCTGGAAGTCGCGCCGCTCAATCCGGGCGCGCCCGAAAAGGACCGCCGGTTTCTCGTGGTCTTCGAGGAGCTTCCCAAAACAGTCGGACGGAAAAGCGAGAAGACCCGGGGCACGAAACCGAAAGGCGGTACCCGTTCCGCCGAGGACTCCGGCTCCCCGAGCTTCAAAGATCAGCACATCGGCCAGCTCCAGCACGAGCTGGACAACCAGCGCGAAAGCCAGCAATCGCTCATCGAGCAGTTCGATTCGATGCAGGAAGAGCTTCGCGCCGCCAACGAGGAGCTGCAAGCCACGAATGAAGAGCTGCAGGCCACCAATGAGGAGCTCGAGACGGCGCAGGAAGAGCTTCAGGCTTCGAACGAAGAGCTGACGACGATGAACGACGAGCTTCACGGGCGGAACGCCGAGCTGGCCTCACTCAACGAGAAGCTCGCGAGCAGCGAAGAGCGGTTCCGCATGATGGTGGAAGGAGTGCGCGATTATGCCATCTTCATGCTCGATCCCGACGGGAAGGTCGCGAGCTGGAACGAAGGAGCCAGGCGCTTCAAGGGATACGAGGCCCAGGACATCCTGGGCGAATCTTTCGCCAAGTTCTATCCCGCCGAAGACGTCGTCGCGGGCAAGCCGGAGCGCGAGCTCGAGCGCGCGCGCGTCGACGGGCGCGTCGAGGACGAGGGCTGGCGCCTTCGCAAGGACGGCACCAGGTTCTGGGCCAACGTCATCCTGAGCCGGATCAACGACCACTCCGGGAAGCTTCTCGGTTTCTGCCAGGTCACGCGCGACCTCACCGAGAAGAGAAAAACCGAGGAAGAGCTGCGAGCAAGCGAGCAGCGCTTCCGTCTGATGGTCGGTGCCATCAAAGAATACGCCGTTTTCATGCTCGACGTCGACGGTAACGTCGTTTCGTGGAATGAGGGGGCCAGGCGCCTCAAGGGCTACGAGCCTTCGGAAATCATCGGCACGCATTTCTCGCGTTTTTACGCGCCTGAGGACGTCGCCCGCCGCCACCCGGAAGAGGAGCTGCGAGCCGCGATGCGCGACGGCAAGTACCAGGAGGAGGGCTGGCGCATTCGCAAGGACGGGAGCCAATTCTGGGCCAGCGTCGTCATCTCGCGGATCGACGACGCGAGCGGCCGACCCGTCGGCTTCGCGAAGATCACGCGCGACCTCACCGAACGCAGGCTGGCCGAGGAGGCGCTGCGCCACACGAACGAGTCCCTCGAGCAGCGGGTTCGCGAGCGCACGGATGAGCTCGAGCTCGCGGTGCGCGCTCGCGACGAGTTCCTCTCGATCGCTTCCCACGAGCTTAAGACGCCCTTGACGTCGCTGAAGCTGCAGCTCCAGATGACGAGGCGAAAAACCAGGCCGGAGGAGCGCGTTGCGCCGTCGGCGGAGGACATCGCGTCTGCTTTGGATCTCGGCTTAAGGCAGGCTGACTCGCTCGCTAACCTTATTGAAAGCCTGCTCGACGTAGCGCGGATCCAGACGGGGAAGCTCGACCTCGAGCTCGGTGAATTCGGGCTCTCGGAGGTCGTGGACGACGTCATCGCCCGACATTCGCAGCAGCTTGACGTGGCTGGCTGCCGCGTCGAGCTGCGCCTTGACCGCGCGGCTCGTGGCCGTTGGGACCGGCACCGGCTCGAGCAGGTTCTCGTGAATCTCCTGTCCAACGCGATGAAGTACGCGCCGGCCGCGCCGATTCGCGTGACGACCACGCTTGACGGTGACCACGCCGTTCTCGTCGTCGAGGATTCCGGGTCGGGGATCCCGTCGGAGCAGCAGAAGAGGATCTTCGAGCGCTTCGAGCGCGCGAATCGCGATCGCCACATCGGCGGCTTGGGACTCGGGCTTTTCATCGTGAGAAAGATCGTGGAAGCCCACCGCGGGAGCGTCCGAGTCGAGAGCGCGCCGGGGCACGGAGCGAGGTTCACCGTGGAGCTTCCCGTGAAGTCGCCGTCATGAGCGTGTCGAACCGCGACGTTCTGATCGTCGAGGACGTACCCGAAGTTCAGATCCTTCTCGCGGCGCTGTTGTCCGGCGAGGGCTACAAGGTGCACTCCGCATCGAACGGCCTGCAGGCGCTCGAGCTCCTGCGCTCGTTGGATCGGCTTCCCGGCGTGATTCTCCTCGATCTCACCATGCCCATCATGGACGGCTACCGGTTCCGCGCGGAGCAGGAAGCGGATCCGCGCCTCGCTCCAATCCCGGTCGTTCTCATGACCGCCGCGGGCGACACGGAGGCCAGAGCGCTCCAGATCGGGGCCAAGGCCTCTCTCAGGAAGCCGTTCCCGGACGTGGATACGATTCTCGCGCTGATCGCGACTTTTTTCAGGAACTAGAACCCTCGAAAACGGCCGGCCCCGCGGGGCCGGCCGGAGGAACTCAGGCGGTATTGCTAGTACGTGCGATAGCCGCTCAACGTCTCGCGCACGCCGTTGGCGTGCTCGACCTCGACGCTGATCTGATCGACCGCGCCGCACGTCGAGCCGTACTCGTCGACGAGCGTGGCGGACGTGATCTCGTCGTCGTACCCGGCGAGGTTGAACGACTCGTAGACGCCCGAGCTGCAGGCGTCCATGTAGCGCGTGCGCACCTCGAGCGTCGAGGGCAGCGGGGCGGCGATGGGTGGGCAGCCCTCAGGGTGGTTGCACACGACGCGCGGGTAGAGCGTCATCGTGACGTCGGGGTAGCCACTGTAGCGATACTCGCGAACAACCAGGCTGTAGGCGAAGTACCACGGCAGATTTGCCGCGTCGTACGGCTGTACCTCGCCGCCGAGCAGCTCGCGCTCGTGCGGCGGCACCGGATGCGGCGACGGCGGCAGGGGCACGGGATGCGGATGCGGGTGCGGCACGGGGTGCGGGTGCGGAATCGGGTGCGGGCCGGGTCCCGGATGAGGCCCCGGATGTGGGCCGGGATGGGGTGTCGGACCAGGATGCGGACCGGGATGAGGCGCCGGTCCCGGATGCGGCCCGGGATGCGGTCCTGGCGCCGGATGCGGCGCGGGTGGCGAGGACAGATCCGAGTCGGCGCGCGCTGGCGCCCAGGCGACTGCGAAGAGCAAGGCCAGCCCTGCGATCACAAGCTTCATCATGAAGATTTCCCCCTATAAAATAGCTAACATGCGGTGTAAGACCAGGCAATATGCCGAAGACGGATTACGAGAAGTATCTCAACACGGACACGTTGCTCTCGCTCCAGAAACCCGCCGACGCGCTGGCCTGTCACGATGAGCTGCAGTTTCAAATCGTGCATCAAGTGGCCGAGCTCTGGATGAAGCTCATCCTCCACGAGCTCGCGCACGTCAAAACGCTTGTCGCGAAAGACCGCCTGATCGAGGCGCACGTCCTGTTTACTCGTTGTAGCCAGATCCTGAATCTGCTCTCCGACCAGCTCCGCGTGCTCAACACGATGTCGCCGAGCGAGTACCATAAAGTGCGCACGCAGCTCGGGCGCGGCAGCGGCCAGGAGAGCCCAGGCTTCAACCGCATCCTCGAAGCCGGGCCGACGCTCTGGGCGCCGTACAAGGCGCTGCTCGACCGGCGCAAGGTTTCCATCGAAGAGCTGCACGACGATCCCGAAAAACATCCCGAGCTCTTTCTCCTCGCCGAAGACCTCTTCGGCCTCGACGAGCAGTTCATCAACTTCCGCTACCTGCACCTGCAGCTCGTGAAGCGCATCATCGGGGGCGACGTGCCGTCGCTCAAGGGCGTGCACGCCGAGAAATACCTCATGCACGGCCTGGCCAACCAGTTCTTCCCCGAGCTCTGGGCCGTGCGCAACGAGATCAGCCGCCGTCGCGGCATCCCGGTGGGCGCCAAGAGCGGGCTTTGCCCGTATCCGCACGGAGACCAGCATTGATCGCCGGTTTTGACGCCACCGTCGCGCGCGAGCTCGAGAAGTTCCTGAAACGCGACTGGGCCGCCGTGCCGGGCCGCAAGGTCGCGCTCTTCGACGCCGACGGCACGCTCTGGCGCGGCGACGTGGGCGAGGCGTTCTACCGCCACCAGCTCGAGCGCAAGACGATCCCGCACGCTCCGAAGAAAAACCCCTGGGACACCTATCTCGCCGAGGCGCTCGAGGGCGACACGCCCAAAG
>JACQAX010000074.1 GCA_016194795.1 Deltaproteobacteria bacterium
ATCATGTCCTGGGAGGTGTCGCGCGCCCACTTGAGGGCTTCTTCGCTGGCGCCGCAGGTGGTGAGGTCGACGCGAAAGGCGTTCGTGAGCGAGAGGTCGCGGCCTTCGCAGTCGCGGCATTCGCCGGGGACGACCGTGCTGAGCTTGTCGAGCTTGGACACGCCCCAGTCGGCGAACTGGAAGCAATACGAGTTGTTGCCGTGGCACGACGAGTAGGGGCAGGGGTGAATGCTCGAGGCCGCCGCCGGCGGCGGCAGCCCCGGCGTCCCGATGCCGAGCTGATTCACCATCGGCCGCGACTCGGTCGCCACGAGCTCCCAGGCCGCCGCGCGCGCGCGATAGCGGCTCGTCCTGATGTCGGGCGCGTCCGGAACCGAAACGGTGCGCAGCGTGGCCGGGCCGCCTCGCTTGCCATGGAGCACCTCGCGGCGCGACCAGGCGGTGTCGGTCCACCACGTTTCGACCACGTGTTTCCAGCTGCCGTCCGGAAAGGTCCAGTGGCTCGTGCGGGTCACCGCGTCGGTGGTCTCGCCGTAGTCGTGGACGGTGCCGTCCGGAAAACGCTGCCAGGATTTCAGCACCCGGCCGTTGGCGCCGAACGTGCGCTTGAGGTCGATCGTGCCGTCGCCGTCGAGGTCGAGCTCGGTCTCGTTCGTCTCGACGATCGCGCGCAGCCGTTCCCATTGCAGCGCCGGCGCGGCCCAGGCGCCCTGCGACGCCAGGAAAGCGGTAAACACCACCAGCATGCCTCGGAAATCCGCTGCTCCCACGAAAACGTCCCCCGTGGCTCATTTTACGCCTGTCTGGAAGACGGCTCAACGTACCTTACATCTCGTGGATTTTCATGCGTTTGTCCCCGCCGCCGCGATTCTCTTCCAGAGCTCGCCGGGCAGCCGCTCCGACGCGAAGAGATGGACGGGGGACTCCTTGCCGCTTTTCGAGCCCGGCTTGCGCGGCTTCGACGGGATGATGCCCTGGCCACCGAAGCGCTCGAGCCAGTGCTTGCGCACCATGAGCGAGTTGCTGAGGATGAGCGTCTCGTACTTCGTCTTCTGGCCGCGCTTCAGCGGAATGCCCCGGTGCTCGTAATGGCTGCGCACGGCGACCTGCTCGTTCGAGCCCGTGAGCTCGAGCAGCTGGGAGGCCACCACGCGCGAGAACTTCGGCTTGCGCCGGACGAGCTCGCGGCTCGTGTAGATCACGTCGAGCGTGCCGTTGAGGAAAAGGGTTTCGAGCGTGTCGATGTCGTGCACGTCGAGCTCGACCGTCGCGAGCTTCTCGGCGACCAGCACCGCGTGGCACATGCCCGCGGCGAGCTCGACCAGCCCCTCGAGGCAGCCCACCGCCAGGCGCGACGGCCGGGCCTGCCCGACGAGCCCCTGCACCTCGGCTTCGAGCACGCGCGCCGAGCGCCGGTAGATCTCGGCGAGCTTGCGCGCCTCGGGCGTCCAGGTCGATTTGCGGCGCACGCTGCGGTCGAGCAGCACGACGCCCAGCTCGCTCTCGATGCGCGCGACGATGCGCGAGAGCTGCGGCTGGCTTACGCCGATGTGCGCCGAGGCGGCCGAAAGATTGAGGTGCTCGACGGCCCGGCAGAGCACCGAGAGCTCCCAGTGGGGGGCGGTTTTCATTATTCTCATTATACATAATAAAAGACGTATTATGTATTTAGTAAATTTGATGCACTGCGCTATAAGCAGTTTATTCGCGACGCTGAAAAAACAGCAGCGGCGAAGAAGACTATCAGGGGGGCTGATCGCCAAGGCGATCGGCAACTGTCCCGGCGGAAATCAGGGTCCGCCGGGCAGGTTTGAAAAAGCCCGGGCGCTTTAACCAGCGCCCGGGCTTTTTTCGTTTCGATCGACGCTGTCGATCGAATGGGCGCTGCTCACGCGACGACAGAAGGCGCGAGGGATCAGGCAAGGCGCTCGAAGAGTGATCTGCCGAGAACACCAGTGCCCACCTTCCCGAAAACACGTCCCAATTCGCCGCCTCGAAGGGCTCGCGAGCGCTGCTGGATGGCACCGTCCTCGCACTACTTGAGCCGCAGAGAGTGGGGATCGTCATGAACAGGATTATCGCGTTCGCGTTCGTGCTCAACTTCGCGGTGGTGCCGGCTGCGCTGGCCGAACAGGCCGACAGCTTCTCGGTCGACCTCGTGTTTCCGAGCGCGCCGGGCTGCGAGTACATGCGCCTCGACATGGGCCGTCTGGAAGACGACGGCCTGATCGACATGTCGGCCAACTCGATGGCCCACGTACCCGCGATCAACCAGAGCAGCCTGAACATCTGTTACTCCGCCACGGCGGCCCAGCTCGTCGACGCCTGGCGCTTCAGCCACGGCGACAAAGACTACGGCAAGGTCACGTCATATCTCGCCGCCGCAATCGACACGGGCGAAGACCCCGATCTCGTCGAGCACTACGACTACGACTATCGGTTCATCGGCGGAGCGGAGTTTCACGCGACCATCGATCGTCGCCGCAAGGACATCGACTGGGGACAAATGTCCGACGTTCTCGATTATCTCGCCAAAGGGCGCGCCTGCGACGTGCGCGAGCTCAACAAGGGGATCGGCGCGAGCGACCAGGGCAAGCTGCTCGAGGACCTTCGCAGCGCTCATGCGGCCTACATCCTCTGGCAGCTCGCGTCCGCCGTCGGAAACCAGCTCGGCCTCGGCAAGTACGTCATCGACGGAGCGGTGAAGCAGCGCGTGGCCGAGGGCGCGGCGATGTGCATGAAGAACATCGGTTACGGCGCCGACCAGATTCCCCAGATTTCCGACCTCGTGAAGCTGCTCGACCAGGGCAACCCGATGCTCTTCGTGCAGAAGGAAGTCGACGCCGCCTGCAAGAAGGGGCGCTACTCGCCGAAGACTCCCAAGCCCCAGACTTTCGTGACCGGAACGCCGGATGGCTACCGCAAGCACGTCGACGAGCTCTTCGCCCGGAAGAACCCGCAGCCCATCGGCATCTCGTTCTGCGGCAACATCATGAAGGAAGGCGCCGGTTACAAGTCGAGCTGCTGGGGCCACGCGGCCGTCCTCATGGGCCGTCGCTTCAACCCCGAAAGCAACCAATGCGAGCTGCTCGTGCGCAACTCTTGGGGTCCGAGCTGCGGCATGTATGCCAAAGACGTCAAATGCGAAGGCAACGGCAACTTCTGGGTGTCGTCGGATCTGATGATGAAGAACACCCGCCAGCTCACGAACCTCGAGTGAGCGTCACGCCTGCATGAACGCCACGACCTCGTCGTAGCAATCGTCGAGCCCCTTGTACTCGCGCACCTCGGGCGCCATCGACGCGAGCGACGCCAGAAACTGCGCGCGGCGCGCGGCATCGGCGCGCAGCTCGCGCAACGGCGTGAACAGGATGCGAATGGTGAACAGCGCGGCGTTCACCGCCGGCCGACCCCAGACGATCTGGCGCTCGACCCACATATAGGTCTCGGTGCCCTGGGCGATCGTCTTCACCGGCTTGCCGCGCGGCTCGTCGGGATGGTGGTTCGGCTCGGGCCTGGTCGTCAGGCCCCAGTTGAAGCGCACGTACGGGCCCTTGTGCACCATCGCGTTCACGATGCCCTTCGACGCGCGCAGCATCGCCTCGCTCGTCGGTACCGGCGAGTGGATGCCGATGAAGTCTTTTCCCACCTTTTCCTCGGGGCGCCACGTGCTTGGGCTACAGACGTGGATCGCGCTCAGCCAGTTGCTCCCGTCGTCGCCGACGCTGATGACGTTGAGATCCTCTTGCACCTGCATCGCCAATGCGTCGAACGCGCTCTCGTAGCCGTGCCGATCGGGGATGAGCTTCATCTCGGCGTCGAAGCGAAGCGTCTCGCCCGTGAGCCGGCAGAAAAGCGCCGACTCGCCGGTCGTTGCGGCAGGCGAGCTTGCTCGCGCGAAACACGTCGAAGGTCGAGTCGAACTGAAAAACCTTCGAGTCGTTGGCGCCATTGCCAAAATCCATCCCGAAAGTGCGCAGCGCGGGCGCGACCTCGTAGAGGCCTTTTTCGAAAGGGTGATAGCGCGCGGGCGCGGGTAGTGGCTGGCGAGTCATGCGAAAGGCCTACTGAAGCGATTCTCGGGTGTCAACGACGGGCCGGCGGGTAGACCGATCAGTTAGTTTGGTGGACTGCACAGTCTGCTTTGACATGCCGTGTTTGCCCAAGTAGTCAGAACCCCATTAGTAACTTAAGGAGGTTCCGAATGAAGTTTTTCACGCTTTTGATGGCGTTCGTGGCGAGCACTGCCGCGTTTGCCGACGTTTCGACCAACGCCAACGGCCAGGGCCACGTCCAGCGCTACGCCGCTCAGATCGAGCGCGAATCGCTCGAAGCCGCTCAGCTCGCCAAGCAGCTCTTCCAGCGCGGTCTCTATGATCGCCTGACCGACGAAGAAGTTCGCGCCGTCGCCGAGCTCTCGTTCGTCCGCGACAATGCGCGCGAGTTCAGCGCCGCCGTCGCCGCCGAAGCTTACCAGGACACGCCGGTTCGCTCGCGCGAAGCCTACCACTGGCTGCACCGCTCGTTCACCGTCGTCGAGCGTGACGCGTTCATCACGTCGCAGCCCGAGCTCAAGTACAACAACGGCCCGGTCGCGCGCATGGAGCGCACGGTTGCCCACCTCCGCAGCTTCTACCAGCTCGCCGAGCGCGTTGGCTGGACGCTCGCCGAAGTCGTGCTCATCTCGCGTGAGCTCGAGCGCCACACCGCGAACCTCTACAACCTCGCGGCCCGCGAAACCGACAACCGCCGCGAAGCGCACATCCTGCGCATCCTGGCCGACCTCAACCAGGAAGCCGTGCAGTTCCAGCGTGAAGCCAGCTCGGTCAACACGGTCGGCTCGGCCCGCATCGTGCTCGCCGACAACTTCCGCCGCCTGCAGTGGCGCTTCAACCAGCTCGATCGCCTGATCGAGAACCCGCGTTGGGTGCGTTACAGCCCGGCCGTGAAGGCCGCCTACGAGGAGACGCGCCGCGAATACGCCGACCTGGTCAACGCGTTCAACGGCCGCTAAGCTCGCCGCGAGCGAAGATCGCAGTCATCGAGGGGCGGACGAGAAATCGTCCGCCCTTTTTTTTCGCCGGGGATAAAACGTCGGCTTCCCACCGCCGGCGCCATGCGGCCGCGCATCTACGACTGAGCGCCGGCAAGCGCGAGCAGGTCTTCGAGCGCCGACTTCCAGTGCGCCCGCATCCTGGCGTGCAGCTTGCCGTCGTGCAGGCCCAGGTGCTGGAGCACGACGACCGACTTGCCTTTCGGGCGCGCGACGACGAGCGCGTAGACGATCGTGGCCGCGGGCCACTCCGTCTCCTGCCAGGCGAGTCGCGCGAACTTTCCGGGCTTCATCGTGCGCACCTCGCCGAACACGCCGCCGCGCACCTCGTAGCTCGCGCCGGGCTTCACCTCGAACGGCGCGAGCGGCTTGAGCCACGCGGCCAGGCCCGCGGGGGAGACGAGCAGCTTCCACGCCGCCTTCACGTCGATGGGGAAGGTGCGCGTGGCCGCCGTCGAGTACTTGCCCTTGGCGTCCTGGCCGTCGACGCGCCTTTCGATGTGCACCTCGTAGCCGTGGGTCACGCCCTGCTCCCACCATGGCCCGAGCTTGTACCTCTTCCGGAGCAGCGCCACGATCTCCTTGTGGGTGAGTCCGCGCGCGCCTGCCTCGTCGAGGATACGGATCCACTCGTCCCAGCCCCGGCCCGTGCATTTGAGAACCGAGCGGCTCGTGACCCGACCGATCTTCTCGATTTTTCCGGGTTTCGCCATCAGAAGAGCCTCAGCTGCCCGGGCCGCTGAAAGTGGTGCGTGGCGAGCTCGACGCGGCTGTCGTTGAGGCCGTACTTGCGCGTGAACAGCTCGAAGGTCCGCTTCAAGTTCTCGGCGAACGCGCCTTCGCCGCGCATCCGCTTGCCGAACGTCGAGTCGTTGAGCTTGCCGTCGCGCAGCGAGCGCAGGTGGCTCTCGACGCGCTCCTTGCGGTCGGGGCGGTGGCGCGCGAGCCAGTCCTGAAACAGCGGCGTCACCGCGCCGGGCAGCCGCAGCGTCACGTACGCCGCGCGGCTCGCGCCGGCATCGGCCGCGGCTTTGAGGATGGCGGGCATCTCGTGGTCGGTCAGCCCCGGGATCACCGGCGCGACCATCACCATCGTGCGTACTCCGGCTTTCGAAAGGTCTTCGAGGGCGCGCAGACGCGCTCGCGGGCGCGAGGTGCGCGGCTCGAGCTTGCCGCAGAGCTCGTCGTCGAGCGTGGTGACCGAGAGGGCGACCAGCGCGGCGTCGAGCTTTCCGAGCTCGCTCAAAAGATCGAGGTCGCGCGTGACGAGCTGGTTTTTGGTGATGATGACGACGGGGTTTCGCAGCTCGGCGAGCACCTCGAGGCAGCCGCGCGTCAGCCGCAGCTTGCGCTCGATCGGCTGGTAGCAGTCGGTGACGCCGCTCATGGCGATGGGCTGGGGTTCCCAGGCGGGATGCGAAAGGCGTTCGCGCAGGAGCTCGGGCGCCTTTTCCTTCACGAAGATCTTCGTCTCGAAGTCGAGGCCCGCCGACAGGCCCAGGTATTCGTGCGTCGGGCGCGCGTAGCAATACGCGCAGCCGTGCTCGCAGCCGCGGTACGCGTTCACGCTATAGCGGAAGCCGACGTCGGGGCTGTCGTTCTCGCTGAGGATGGTGCGCGTGTTGTCGGGAAGAAGCACGGTGCGCGGCGACGGCTCGAGCTCGGCCTCGGGATCAGGATCGGCCTGCACGACGTCGTCGTCGAGCTCGTAGTGCGTCTTCTCGAAGCGGTTCTTGATGTTCTTGGCCGAGCCGCGGCCCTTGATCGTCGGGTGTTCCATGCGGATAGCGCTCGATTATAAGGGACAAAATCGCGCGGTGGCAATCCGCGTCTGAGTTGCTGGTGGCGTTCGGCGCCGGAAGTAATTTCTACAGGGCGGCTTTGGCCCCGACCGTTTCGGGCGCCTTTGAGAATCGCCCCACAAATCAACCGTTTCGCGCCGCCACGCCTCTCGGCACGCCGATTGCTCATGCTCTGAAACAACTTCGGCGGATGTCGCGCCGGAAAAGACGAACGAAAAGGAGGAGCGAAGAACATGATCACTCAAAAGAAAATCCACCTGGAAGAACTGCTGCCGAATACGGGTCTTTCGATGGTCACGCTGACTCAGGTCGGTACCGGGGCTCCTCTGACCCATGCGCACGTCGATTACGAAGCACGCGCGGGCGACGCCTGACGGAAGCGTTTTTTGGAAGCTGACGCGGTTTAACATTTTGGAACGGGCGGCCTCGGAGGTGAGGGCCGCCCTTTTTTTGCCCGCGCGCCACCCTACGCGAAAAGCAGCTCGTGCGCGGCGAGCCGCGAGCGGAGCGCCTCGGGCAGCTCGGCAAGGTAGTCGGTGCGCGTGCGAAAATGCTCGACGTGCGCGCGCGACGCTTCGTCGTCGGGACCGTAGCTCAAGAGCATCTTGTAGGTCGGGCCGGTAATCGCCGTGCCCGAGTGGAGGAGCTTGGCGTCGAAGATCACGCAGTCGCCGGGCGACGTCCGGATCATCGTCTTGCGGGCGGTCCACATCGGCTGGCGGAGAAGCCCCGCGGGCACGAGCCCTCGCGTGAGCGTTCGTGCGTAGAGCCTTTCGCTCAAGCCGTTCCAGAAGCGCAGCTCGCGATCGGCCAGGCTCCGGTGGGGCGGGCGGTGGCTTCCCGCGATCACGCCGAGCCTCGACCCGGTCGCCGCGAAGTCGTGCAGGTAGATGGCCGCGCGCACGACCGGGCGCCTGGGATCCGAGAACATTTTCGCGGGCACGTCGCGATGCCAGTTCCACGTTCCGAAGTGCGCGAGCAGGTCGCCGTTCTGAAGATAGCGCGCCGTCGGGCCGACGATGCCCCGAACGTGAGCGAGCAGCCGCTCGTGGAAGATGATCGGCCAGAGCGCTTCGTTCTTCGTGATCACGTCGCGAAGATACCGCCCCGGCCGGCGGCCGAAATCGTCGTCTCGCAGAGCGGTGAGCTTTTGGATGCGCTGCTTGAAAAACGCCACCTCGGAAGGGTCGAGCAAACCCCTTACGAGCACGTAGCCGTCGCGTTCGAATCCAGGGCTTCCCATGCAAAACAGTGTAACGGCGATGCTTAAAACCCTTCAACATCACTGCTGAATTAGGCAGTATTTGCCTGAATTTGAGCAATTTAGTACACTATCTAGGAACTACAAATCAGGGGGTAGTCGAATGAAATTCCTCGTCATTTCCGGACAGCATGAAGTGGTCGTCGTTCGTGATGAAAAGCAGGCTCAGCCAGGCGCTCATTTCGATCGAGTCATCAACGTCGAAGAACGGGCTGGCTCAGGCCCGAGCAACGTCGTCTCGTTTCCGAGCGGCGGTGGCGGCGTGAAGAACACCGATCTCAATGCCCAGGTCGAGGCGCTCGAAGAGAAGCTCATCACCGAAGCCATGGCCACGACCGGCAACAACCAGGTGAAGGCCGCCCAGCTTCTGCGCATCACGCGTGGCGCGCTCCAGTACAAGCTCAAGAAGTACGCCGCCAAGGGTCAGCACCAACAGGCCGCTTAACCCGGAAGGGGGAAGTCATGTTCAGGAAAAGCAGTACGTATACCGTCCTGGCTTTCGCCATGGCTGCGGTCACGACCGGGTGCTTCGAAACCCAGAAGGGTCAGGCCAACGCGAGCTGCGCGTCCTCGTATGTCGGACGCCAGAAAGTGGCATGTGAGATGGGGGTTACCGCCGCCGTCGACCACGCCCAGAAAGAGGACGGAAAGAGCGTCGGGAAAAAGTACAAGGACGCCATGGCCGACTGCGGCCGCATCGAGAAGCCTCTCATCACGGCCTGCGTGGCCGGCGTGAACAAGTTTCGCGCGGAGATCTCGAAGTCCGGGTCTTCCGACAACGACAAGATGGTCGCGAAGAAGTCGAAGTCTTCGGGCCGGAAGCTCGCTCGAAAGAAGAAGGCCGACGCGGGCCGCGCGATCGCCTCGGCTCCGCCGGGCGCGAGCACGCCTCCCGTGTCTCCGTCCGCGGTGAAGTGACTCAGCGTTCGATGTAATTCAGAAGATCAACGACCCGGCTCGCGAGCTTCCCTCTTTCGGGGCTCGCCAGCTGGGAGTTGACGCTGTCGAAGGTGATGAGATCGCCGTCGCGCAGGCCTGAGCGCGTCAGCAGATTGTCCTCGCGGAGCACGTGCACGCGCCAGCCTTCCGCGGTGTTCTCGGTATAGACGAGCTCGCGCAGCACGTCCTTGGCGCGCTCCATCTCCTGGACCGTGCCCTCGTCGAAATCGAGGGCCGCCGTCGTTTCGCGAGCTGGCTCCGCGGTGGCGCGCGCTTCGCGATCGCGATCCGAGTCGCGTTGCCGTTCAGCCGGGGCCGGCCGGGAGAGCTCTCGCGGCCGTTCCGCGGTGACCAGCATGCGCGCGGGCGCGACCGGCGCCGCGGTTCGCGGCGCTTCCGACTTCAGCGCGGACTGGCGCTCCGCGACCGTATCCTGCCAGTGCAGCAGGTAGCCGACCGCGACGCCACAGACGAATATGAGAAGCCCCCTCTTCATTTCGCGGTCAAGTAAAGCACTTGAGAGGCGCGGCGGGTAGCTATCTTGAAAGATCATCGTGTAAATTTTCGCAGGCCAAATGACACCGGAGCCGCGAAATTAGTTGAGTGATTCTATCCAAGTGCGCGGAAATATTTTTGGTCACGCTGGAACGCTTCTTGCTCAATGGCCACTCGTTCGATCACACAACCACAATTTAGTTCTTAGAGAGAGAAGGGGATTTCCATATGAGCTTCAAGAGTATTTTTTCGAGTTTGCTTCTGGTCACCGCGGTCGCCGCGCCAGCTTTCGCGCAGGACCTGTTCACCGCCGATGATCTTTCGGCGTCGCTCGAGCAGCAGGGCGTTGAGCTGAACCAGGGAGCCATCGTTTCGCAGCAGGAGTTCTCGATGGACGGCTACGAGCGCGTCGCGTGCTTTGCCCGCAATCGCCGTGGCCAGCAGTTCGAAGCCATCGGCCGCAACCCGCGTTTCGTGCAGGAAGAAGCCATTCGTCAGTGCTATCGCTTCTCGCGCGTGTGCCGTGCCGAAGGCTGCCGCCGGACGTACGTTCGTCGCGCCGACTGATCCCAACTTCAATTTTTAGATAAGAGAGAGAAAAGAAAATGTTCAAGACCTTAGCAATCAGTTTCGCGGTGGGCGCTCTCGCGAGCGTCCCAGCAATGGCCGCGCCTCACGGCGGCGGCTCCCATAGCAGCGGCGGTGGCTCGCATTCGAGTGGCGGCGGCTACCACGGCGGCAGCAGCGGCGGCTCGCATTCGAGCGGCGGTAGCACGTACCATCCCCCGAGCCGTCCTACGGGCGGCGGCAGCACGTACCATCCCCCGAGCCGTCCTACGGGCGGCGGCAGCACGTACCATCCGCCGAGCCGTCCTACCGGCGGTGGCAGCACGTATCATCCTCCGAGCCGCCCGACGGGCGGTGGCAACCACGGTGGTGGCAGCACGTACCATCCGCCGAGCCGCCCGACCAACGGTGGCAACCACGGCGGTGGCACGTACCACCCGCCCGGCCGGCCGAACAACGGCGGTTACCACGGTGGCACTCGCCCGCTCCCGCAGAACCGCACGGTCACTCGTGGCAACACGACGTACCGCTATAACTACACCCGCGTGAACAACCGCATCGTCATGAACCGCACCTACGCTCGTGGCGGCGT
Organism: Deltaproteobacteria bacterium; assembly: GCA_016194795.1. Taxonomy (GTDB): domain Bacteria; phylum Bdellovibrionota; class UBA1018; order UBA1018; family UBA923; genus JACQAX01. The sequence continues at coordinate 10,710 of JACQAX010000074.1, forward strand.
GAGCTACTCGCGCAACTACTACGGCTACAGCTGGGGCCGTCATTACTACTACGGCTACGTTCCGCACTATCGTTACGCGCCCTGGTACTACGGCTGGGCTTACTCCAGCTGGGCGAACCCGTACTCGTATCGCTGGTGGTGGGCTGGTTCTCCGTGGTGCGGTTACTACGGCTACTACTATCGCCCCCGGTTCAGATCGGCGACAAGCTCACCGACCTCAACCACATCTTCGTGGTGTCTCAGGACATCAACGCGACGGTGGACGGTGGTTCGGCTTGCTCGCTCACCTCGGGCGACCTGCTCCGCCTCACGGCGGTTCCTTCGCAGGACGATCAGGTGGCCTCGGTTCAGGTCGTGACCTCGAAGGCGGGCAGCTGCCCGGCCGGCTCTCGCGTGCTCGTCGCCATCGGCGCGCTCCAGGGCTTCGAGAACGACTTCAACGAGAAGCTGACCGACGGCATGGAGAAGATGAAGACCGAGCTCAGCAGCCAGCTGCCGCAGGGCTCTTCGGTCCAGCCGTAAGCTGATCTCAGTTCAGTTCTGACCAAACAAACTGCGGCGCGACGGGACCCCTTTATCCCCGTCGCGCCGCTTGTTTTTTTCAGGACCCGTTGAAGCGCGCCGCGAGCCGCCGATGGCGCCAGGTGAACACCATCCCCACGAGCACCACGAGGGCGTAACCGACAAGCGGAAGCCGCGGCTGAAACTCGAGCTCGTCGCTCACCATGCACCGGTCGACGCCGAGCGACTCGAGCGAGCGGTTGTGCTTCCAGTATTTCTGGAGAATGGTCGTCGAGCTCTCCCGAAAACCCGTTCCGGCGTCGAACGCCTCGAGCGTCAGGTCATGGAGGTCGATCGGCACGAGCGTGAGCAGCATGATTTTCGACCGGAACAGCGTCACTCCCAGCGGAACGTGCGGGGGCAGCGTCGCCGCTTCGGGCGGATAGGTCATGCTCAGCCAGGGAGCCAGCTCGTAGTTGATCCCGTCCATCGAGCTGATCGAGCTCCAGACTTCGGCTTTCGAGGCGTTGAGGATCGACGAGCGGTGCACCCTAAACGGCATTTGATTAGGGATCATACCCCCGTTTTGTCGGGCGTGACTGACAAATCTGGCGCTGGCAGCGCCCGCGGGGGCGTTTCATGCGGGCGTGGCGCTGGCATGGGCCCTGCACTATCCCCGCGCACCAACCAACTTTTAAAGGAGTTCATTATGAAAAATTCAATTCTCGGTTTCATGGCTGTCGTCGCTCTGGTGAGTGGCTTCGCATCCAGTAACGCCC
>JACQAX010000100.1 GCA_016194795.1 Deltaproteobacteria bacterium
CACCGCGGAAACGCGCGAGCACCACGTGGGCACGATCCAGCTCAATACGGTGGCGCTCACCGAGCTCTGCCACCTGTTCGTCGAGCACATGCTCGCGCACAAGAAGCAGAGCTTCATCGTCAATGTCGGCTCGATCGCCTCCTATCAGGGCGTCACCAACTTCGCCGTGTATTCAGCCACCAAGCATTACGTGCGGGTCCTCTCCGAGGTTCTCGCGCGCGAGCTTCGCGGCTCGAACGTCAGCGTCACCTGCCTCTGCCCCGGCGGCACGCTCACGGAGTTTTCCGCCTCCAACGGCCAGGAACTCAAAGACGGCGCCCAGTCCATGATGATGACCGCCGAAGCGGTCGTCACCACGGGGCTTTCGGCGATGTTCAAACGCCGGACGATCAGCGTCCCCGGCTTCATCAACAAGATGGCGTGCTTCTTTCCGCGCCTCGTGCCGGCAAGCCTCGCGCTGACCTTCGCCGAGATGGCCATGGACAAGAACGTCTCCCAAAAGAAACGTTAGCTAAGCGACCCAGCGTCCGGATTCGTCGCGGTGGCCCTTCGTGGCATCGTCCGTGCGATCCATCGTGATGCGCCGATGGCGCGTCTTCGAAACCAGCGTGAGCAACCCGTAAGCGCAGCCGAACGCGAAGTTCCACCAGATCATCGACGTCGCCACGTCACGCGTGAACATGCCGATGACCCAGATCGCGAACAGGCTGAGCGAGACGAAGGCCGGTCCCGAGGACTCGCCACCGTCCGTCATTAGTGTTGTCGACGTCACCGTGGCTCCCGTCGAGCGCCGGCCACTGACCGTAGCCGCGACGACGAAGCTGGCGATCGCCAGGATCACGTCCAGCCACGACATCCACGCGCCGCCGGTCGTGCTGCCAAGACCCGCGAGACCCAACAATCCCAGTCCGATACCGAGTACGATCGACCATGAGCGAACCATATCGTCTTCCTCCTTTTCGGTAATAAGGTGGTGCAAGCGTGAAGCCAAAAAACAAAAAGCCCGGCTGCACAGCATGCAACCGGGCTTTTTCGTTTTCTTCGGCGACTCACCGTGAGGCGAGCGGCCGCTGCGATCAGTCGCCGCGACGCTCGACGATCGGCGCGGTGCCGTAGTCGATCGTGCCGCCCATCCACTGGATGCGCTCGTTCATCGTGCGCAGCTCGAGGAGCTGCTCAGCCGTCGGCTCGCCCGTCGGGACGAACAGCATGTTCTGAGAAGCGTCGTTCAGGTCGAGAAGAGCCTTGAACGAGAACTGGCGCGCGTCGGCGCCGACGTAGCCCTCGAGCACCACGCCCTTGTTTTCGATGAGCTGGTAATGGGTGACGACGACGTCGCCGTTACCGAGGTTCACCGGGGTGAACAGGCCCTGCGTCAGGCGCGTCTGGAGCTTCGCGACGAGGTCGATCAGACCCGTGCGGAAGTTGCCCTGCTCGAGAACCGGCAGCATGCTCACGCCTTGCGCGAGGTCACGCATCGCGACGGTCGGGTAGAAGACCCCCGGGCGCGTGAAGTGCGTGCGAAGCACCGGATACGAGTAGTAATCCGAGCCGTACCAGGTGTTGTAGTAGTGGTCGTCCCAGGTCGAGCACCACAGCCAGAACACGAGCGGGTTCCAGAAGTAGGCGTGGATGTCATAGACCGGATAGACGGGGTAGTAGAACCCGCCGTGGAAGCCGTAGCGGTACCACGGGCGATAGAAGGCCGAGTAGCGCGGGTAGTAGCCGTGATAAACCGAGTAACGGTTCACGTAGTACGGACGGTACGACGTGTTGTAGACCGAGACGTGGTGGTTGACGATGATGTTCACGCGGGCGTCGTTGCGCATGACCGAGGTCACGCGGACGTTCGACTGCTGGATGCGGCCCGTGTGGTAGCTGCTCACGACGTTGCCGTTGTGGCTCACGACCGGCGGGTGCGTCGGGTGATTCACGACCGGCGGATGGTTCACCACCGGCGGGTGCGACGGGTGGTTGACGACCGGCGGATGGTAGGTCGGATGTGACGTCGGGTGCGACGTCGGATGGCTGGCTGGGCGCGAGACCGAACGGCCGCGCGGACCTGCGAACGCGGGCGACGCTACCGAGAGCGCGACCGCGAGGCTGAGAACGTGACTGAACTTCATGAGATACTCCTCTTCAAAAAAACGAACTTAAGTGGCTCTTCCGTAACAGATTTATTGCGCCGCACAAATGTTAGTTTTATAGACGCTTGAGTCCCACGATGGCACCATCTAGGTATGTCCGAAGAGGCTCAGAAGCCGCTCCGATTTCTGATCGTGGACCAGGACGGCGAGCTCGCCGAACAGCTCATCGCGGGCTTCAAGGAGGCGCGGCCGGGGCTCGGCGCCAAGGCCCCCATCCCTGTTTTTACCGATACCGTGCGCGCGTCGCAGACCAAGCTATCTGACCGGGATTACGCGTATTCCGCTGTTTTCGTGAACCCCGCGCTTGGCTCGCCGGCCTGGGTGGCGGTTGTTCGCTGCTCCCACCAGTACCGCCCCGGCGTGCCGGTTTTCATGATCTACGAGGGCAAGCCGCGGGTGGGGCGCCGGGAGGCCGAAGACCTGGGCCTGGCGGGGGCGCTGCTCAAGCCGATCACGTACGCCCAGATGCTCGACCTCGTGGGCACGAGCGCCAACGAAGATTCGGAGTCGTCCGAGCCGGGCGCCGGCGACGCTCCCGACCTCACCGCCGCGCTGCCCGACGACCGGCCACCCGGCGGCGAAGAGCAGGTGCCGCCCCCGGACGCGCCGACCGTGCTGCAGATCGGGCCCGACGACGTCGTCGAGATCGAGCTGGCGAACCTGCCCGGGAAGCTCCATTCCGCATTTGACGTGTACGTGCGGCTGAGCAACGGGAAATTCGTCAAGATCCTGAACTCGGGCGACGTGCTGTCCGGCGACCGCATCGACGGGTATCGCTCCAAGGGCGTGACCGGGCTCTACGTCCTCAAGGCCGCGCAGAACGAGTACTACGACTTCTGCGACTCGGTCGTCGCCGAGGTGCTCGGCAACGTGACGATCCCGCCCGAGGTGAAGACCGCGCAGATCGTGGCCCAGGGCGAGAGCACGCTCAGGCTTTCTCCACGACATCTCGCTCGTCGGCCAGCCGCCCGAGATCGCCGACGAGGACGAGGCCAGGATGTCGCCGCTCCAGAAGAAGCTGTTTCAGGCGCACGCCGCGGAGAGCGCGAAGCTCGTGTCGCAGATGAAGAAGGTCCCGCCGATCATCGTCACGGCCATCGAGCAGCACCACCAGCGGGGCGAGGGGGCGAACCGTCTCGCCGAGCTGATCGGAATCAGCGAGGAGTTCCTGAGGCTGGCCGAGAAGGCCAAAGACGACCCCTCGATCAAGGTTTTCGAGACGCTGCGGGCGAAGGCCGAAAAAGAATTTTCAGAGCCGATCGTCGACGCGTTCGTGCGCACGTTCACCGAAAAGTGACCGCCGCGCCAAGGCCGCGCGCGGCGCGCCTCAGTCGCCTTTCTTGGTCTTCTTCTTGACGCCTTTTTTCTCGATCTGGGCGCGTTTCTCGGCCACGCTTTCGGCGCGGGCGCCACGAATCAGCTCCTCGATGGCGGCGAGCTCGTCCTCGAGCTCCCAGCGGGCCAGCGAGTTGGCGGCGATCTCTTCGTGAGTATCGGCGCGCGGCATGGTGTCGTGGACCTTGAGCTTGTGTTTCAGGCCCAGGGACCGTTGCACCAGTTCGAGCAGCTTCGTGCGTTCCATGAGACGGCTCTTACCTTAACTGTTGACCTTGGAGCAACGCGAAACATATAGGGTAAGTACGATGCGTGGGATGCACTACGACCCTAAATTCGTGAGCGCTGCCGTCCGCGACGAAACGCTCGCCTGGCTTTCGAGCATCCATCCGATCTGGGAGGAGCGCTTCTCGAAAAACAACCCGCCGCCGCCCGGCAAGGAGCAGCGGAGCCTGCTTCGCCCGGTGTACTGGCTCGGCAACTGGCAGTTCGCCTGCCTCAACTACTACCATCCGCCGAAGGGGATCGAGAACCGTTGCGTGCGCGCCGAGCCCTTCCCGCCCGTGCTGGCGACGATGGTCGAAAAAATCGAGAAGCGCACGGCAAACGCATCGATACGGCTCGCGTCGGCGAGCACAAGGATTTCGAGCCGGGGCCCGTGGCCTCGGTCTCGCTCGGGGCGCGCGCGCTTTTCCAGTTCGTCGCCAGCCGCAGGCCGGGCACGCGCGACGCGCCCGCGCTCCAGCAGTGGCTCGACGACGGCTCGCTGCAGATCTTCGGCGGCGCGCGGTTCAAGCAGCAGCTCTTCCACCGCGTCCAGCGCGTCGATCGCAAGACGCCGTACCCGTTCAAGCTCAACGTCGAGCACTTCGAGACGCGCCGGGTGAACTTCACGTTTCGTTACGTGCCCGACGAGCACATCGTGCGCTACGCCGACCTTCCCGCGCCCGCGGCCGAGGACGTGCGCGGCTATATGGCGGCTCTCGCCAGGCATTCGCCGTATTTCGCCGCCGAGCTCAGAACACGTACGGGCGGATGACGCGCTCGAAGCGAGCGACGGTCGCTCCGTCGCGCTCGAGGAGCGCGCATCGCACGTGGGTGCCTTTGCGGTCCTCGATCTCCGTCGTCGCGTCGATGACGAGAAAGCGCGAGCCGGGGCGACGGGCTTCGTCGAGCGGGAGCGAGAACGCGTGGGGGTCGCCGGCGCGGGCCGGCTTCGCGGCGCCGACGTCGCAGTTCAGGCGGTCGGCGCGCGCCGCGCTCCTGGCGCCGAGGCGGCCGTAGAGGTGGAGCAGCCTCCCGCGCGAGATGCGCGCCGCGGCCCCGGAGTCCTCGGCCACGAGCAGGTCGTCCTGGTCGTCGCTCAGCACGGACGAGACGCGCACCGTCCCGCGCCCGGGGCGCTTTCCGTCCGGGCCGGCCGTCAGGATGCTCTGCTCGTAGATCTTCTGGACGAGCGAGAAGCGGATCAGGCGGTTGGCGTGGATGTGGTCGTCGATCTGCACGTCCTCGAACTCGTCGTAGAGCGCGCCGAAGGCGAAATCGGGGCCCGACATGCGCGGGCCCGTCCAGCGCCCGCCGACCAGCCGGCGGTCCTTGTCGAGCGCGAGCTGCGCCAGGTACGCGAGGTACTTCACGCCGCG
>JACQAX010000101.1 GCA_016194795.1 Deltaproteobacteria bacterium
CCCGAAAGCACGCCCGAAAAGCCGTGGCGAGCCTTCGCGCGCGCTGGCCCGCCCATTGCAAATTCTGGTCAGCATGAAAAGACACAAAAGCGTCGCCGACGCGGTGAGATGCATCGAGTCGGGGAATCGCGTTTTCCTCCACGGCGGATCCGCGACGCCCTTGGCCCTCGTCGATGCGCTGGTCGAGCAGGCCGGGCGGCTGCGCGACGTGGAGCTGATCCATCTGCACACGAGCGGACCGGCTCGCTACGCGAGCCCCGACCACGCGCGTTCCTTCAAGGTCGCCAATCTCTTCGTGGGCCCGAACATGAGGCACTCGCTCGACTATGGGCGCGTCGACTACCTCCCGATCTTCCTGAGTGAGATCCCGAAGCTCTTTCGCTCGGGTCGGCGCCCGATCGACGTGGCGCTGATCCACGTTTCGCCGCCGGACGCCCAAGGCTATTGCACGCTCGGCACGAGCGTCGACATCGCGCTGGCCGCCGTCGAGTCGGCCAAGGTCGTGGTGGCGCAGATCAATCCGAGGATGCCCCGGGTGCATGGTGACGGTTTCGTGCACGTGAGCCGCATCGACCACGCCGTCGAGGTGGACCAGCCGCTTCCGGTCGTCGCGCGACCCGCGCTGACCGACGTCGAGCGCGCGATCGGCCGCAACGTCGCCGCGCTCGTCGAGGACGGTTCGACGCTGCAAGTGGGCATCGGCGCCGTTCCGGATGCCGTGCTCGACGCGCTCAAGGGCCATCGCTATCTCGGCCTCCACACCGAGATGTGGTCCGACGGCGCGCTCGCCTTGCTCAAATCCGGCGCGATCGACAACTCCGAGAAGCACGTCCATCCCGGAAAGTCGGTTTCAGGGTTCGTCAGCGGGTCGCAGGAGCTTTACGACTTCATCAACGACAACCCTTCCGTCGTGCAGCTCGATATCGGATACGTGAACAACCCGGCCACGATCGCGCGCAACCCGAAGGTCGTGGCCATCAACTCGGCCGTCGAGATCGACCTGACCGGCCAGGTCTGCGCCGACTCGGTCGGAAGGCGGATCGTCTCCGGAGTCGGCGGGCAGATGGACTTCATGCGGGGCGCCGCGCTCTCCGAGCGCGGAAAACCGATCATCGCGCTGGGCAGCCGCACTCGCGAGGGCTGTCCGCGCATCGTGCCGGTGCTGCCTCCCGGGGCGGGCGTCGTGACGACGCGGTCTCACGTCCATTACGTCGTCACCGAGTATGGCGTGGCGGATCTTTTCGGCAAGACGCTGAGCGAGCGCGTCGAGGCGCTGATTCGGATCGCCCATCCGGCCGACCGCGATGCGCTCGCCGGCGCGTGGCGCGCGGGGCTGCCGGTAGAAGCCGGTTGCCACGGGTAATAATGCCCGGTGGCTGGGACAAAATGTCCCGCAATGTACCTAAAAAGCCATCAAAGCCAGCTAGATAGCCTTGGCGTCTGCTTTGCAAAGTTAAGAGTCGTAAGGAGACTCCATGATTCTGGAACCCGGCTTGAAAGTCATGATCGTGCACCGCAGGCTCTTCGAAACGGACCACCACCGTTTTTTCACGGGCGTCGTCGACGCGTACGAGCAGGGCATCGTGAAGGTGATGGGCAACTCCTGGATCTACGACGTCTTCACCGGCGAGCCGAAGCGCAAGGAAGGCAAGCGCACCAAGATTTTCTCGATCGCGTCCGGCACCGTGATGCTCTACGAGCTTCCGGAAACGGCTCAGATGGATTCGCTGGCGTTCGAGTTCGACAAGGATCGGCGCCTCATTCTCTGTGACGGGCGACACCTTCGCCTCGACCTCACGGAGTCCGGCCACCACGAGCCGGTCAAGAAAAGGAGTCAGCTATGAAGCTCGGCGTCGCGGTGTTTCTCTGGGCCACTCTCGCCTTCGCGAGCTCGCAGTCCGGCCCGCATGGCGGCCAGGTCGTTCATGACCCCGACACGACCAACAAGTTCGAGGTGAAGATCGACCCCGACAACGGGAAGATCCAGGTCTACTCGCTCCGGCCGGAAATCAAGCAGCCGAAGTCGATGGCCATCACCTTGTTCAAGGACCCCGACAACGCGCAGACGATCGAGCTGAAGGCCGCGAACCCCGTCGTGAACGCGCCGCCGCGCTTCGAGGGCGAGCTTGGCCCGAACGCCGGCTCCTACGCGGGCTTCGAGCTCAAGTTCGGGCTGAACATGAAGAGCCTTCGGATCCTGCCCTACATTCCCTACATCCCGACCAGGCAGAAGTGAGAAGGAGGAGCTTATGAAGCGAAACGTCGGAACAGTCGATCGCTCGATCCGCGTGGTTCTTGGTCTCGCCCTCGTCCTCGCCGGCTTCTACCAGCAGCAATGGTGGGGGATGCTCGGGCTCATCCCGTTCTTCAGCGGCCTTGCGGCGTTCTGCCCGCTCTATCGCGCGCTCGGCTTGAGGAAGGTCCGTCTCTACTGAGACGGCGCACGATGAAAACCGGACGAAAGAAACTCGCGCTCATCCTCGGCACGGGAGTCGCGCTGGCCTGCGCGATCTTCATCTTTTTCCACGCCCGCTTCGGCGTGGCGACCGTCGCGCCGAAACGCGGGGCGATCGTCGAGGCGGTCTACGGTCTCGGCACCGTGACGGCGACGCGGACTTACAACCTCAAGATCGGCATCACGAGCCACGTCGAGGACGTCTTCGTCGTCGAAGGCGACCGCGTCGGGAAGGGCGCCCGCCTCGCGCGTCTCTCCGATGCGGGAGTGCAGCTCGCCCCGTTCGCCGGAACCGTGACGGCCGTGGCCTACAAGCCCGGCGAAACGGTTTTTCCCCAAACGACGGTGGTGTCGCTCGTCGACCTCTCGAGCCTGTACGTGCTCGTCTCGCTCGAGGAGCAGGCGGCCCTGCACGTTCGCGCCGGCCAGGTCGCGCGCCTGAGCTTCGAGACCATCCGCGGCGAGCGTCTCGCCGGACGGGTCCGTTCGATCTACCCGCAGGAAGGGCAGTTTCTCGTGCGCATCGACCTCGACACGTTTCCGGCGGGCGTGCTGCCGGGGATGACGGCCGACGTGGCCATCGAGGTCGCTCAACGCGCCGACGTGCTCCTGATTCCGGTGGCCGCCGTGTCTGGAGGCAAGGTCATCGTGACGAACCGCGGCTCGCGCCGTAAAATCGACGTCAAGCTGGGGACGGTCGACGGGGAATGGGCTGAGGTCGTCGGCGGCGAGCTCAGCGTCGAGGACGAGGTGGTCGTCGGGGAGCGGAAGGAGAAACGCTAGATGTGGTTTCTCGCCATTCGGCATCTTCTCAGCAAGCCCCGGCAAACGGCGCTCACGCTTGCCGGCATCACCCTGGGAACCGCCGCGTACGTCGCGATCTCGGGAATGATGCTCGGCTTTCAAACCTACATCATCGACCAGCTCGTCAACAACGACGCCCAGATTCGCGTCACGGCGCGCGAGGACATCGTCACGCTGCACTCGCTCGACGACGCGTTCTTTCCGGCGGCCTCCCACATCTTCTGGGAGGTGCCGCCGGCCGGCCGCCGCGACTACGCCTACATCGAGTATCCAGCCGGCTGGTTCGAGCGCCTCGATCGGGACGTGAGGGTCGCCGCCTATTCTCCGCAGCTCGTCACGCAGATGCTGGCGGCGCGCGGGCGGATCTCGGTCTCGACGCGCTTCATCGGCTCGGAGCCCGAAAGGCAGGCGCGCGTCAGCAACATCGAGAAGTACATGCTCGTCGGCCACTTCCGCGACATCGGCTCGACCGGAAACCGCGTCGTCGTGGGCGACGGCCTTCTCAACAAGCTCGGAACGCGGGTCTCGGAGAACCTCCTGATCTCGTCGGGCAAAGGGCAGCCCGTGCCGTTCAAGATCGTCGGCTCGTTCCATCTCGGGGTGAAGTCGCTCGACGACACGACGATCTTCGGTGCCCTGAGCGACGTGCAGAAAGCCTACGGCACGCCGAGCCGGGTGTCCGACATCGCCATCCGGCTGACCGACGTGAGCCAGGCGCGCACCGTCGCCGACGAGTGGGCGCTCCTCAGCCAGGAGAAGGTGCAGAGCTGGGACGAGGCCAACGAAGGCATCATGTCGGTGTTCAAGACCCAGAACGTCATGCGTTACTCGATGACGGTCTCGATTCTCGTCGTCGCGGGCTTCGGCATCTACAACATCCTCAGCATGGCCGTCCAACAGAAGCGGCGCGAGATCGCCATTCTTCGCTCGATCGGGTACGAGCCAAGCGACATCCTCTGGCTGTTTCAGCTCCAGGGAATGCTCCTCGGCGCGGCGGGCGGCCTGCTCGGGCTCCTGATCGGCTACGAGCTCTGCACGCTGATGAGCCACATCCAGGTCTCTCCGCAGCGCGGCCTCGGCAACGGCATGATGATGGTTTCGTTCGACGCCTTCATCTACGCGCGCGCGTTCCTGATCTCGTTCGGCGTGGCCGCGCTCGCCGGCGTGCTCCCCTCGCGAGCGGCGGGAAAGCTCACGCCGATCGACATCATCCGCACGGAGGGGTCCTGAGATGGCGATCCAGACGGTTCGGCTCGAGAAAAGCTTCGGCACGCCTCCGACGCGGGTCCTCAAGGAGATCTCGCTCGAGATCGGCGACGGCGAGCTCGTCGCGCTCACCGGGCGTTCGGGGTCGGGGAAGAGCACGCTGCTC